>PWVN01000276.1 GCA_003561835.1 Syntrophomonadaceae bacterium | reverse complement strand
GTGGCGGAGCGCTTTGTCACCGAAAACTTGACCTTAAACAACCGGGAAGCACTGGAAAAAGGAGTCATTGATGAGGTAGCCGCTAACCTGCCGGAGCTTCTAAACGCCATCCACGGCCAGGAGGTAAAGCTGCACGACCGCACGGTTACCCTGAACACGAAAGATGCCCATATAGAAGTCCTGGAGATGAGTGCCACGGAAAGGATAACCCACCTGGTCAGCAATCCCCAGATAGCTTTTATCCTGCTGCTGATCGGTATCTACGGACTGATCATCGGTTTTCAATCTCCGGGAACCTTTCTGCCGGAGGTGGGAGGCGCCATCTGCCTGATCCTGGCCCTCTACGGTCTGGGTATGTTCGAGGTTAACCTGGCGGGTATTTTGTTGATTTTACTGGGGATTACCCTTTTGGTGGCCGCCCTGGGGATGCTGGCCCTGGTCAGCCTCCTGGGGCATATGAACGCCACCGTGGGGGCCTTTGAGGTGAGGCTCGGCCTCTCCTTTTTTGACCATGGGTTTACCCAGATCGAAATCCCGCCCCTGGGCCGGGTCTTTGCCCGGACCCATGTGCCTCCCCTGAAGCTGGCGGTGGTTCTGCAAAACATCAACGTCGACCTGCTGGGACAGGACCTGGCGCGGCTGCCGGAGCAGGACCTGGTGGATGCCATCGTGGAGGAAACCCGCTTAAGCCTTATCTGGTACACGGTAAAGCTGCTGGCCCTGGGCTTTTTGGGAGGGGCGGCGGGGGTTTACTTCCTCCTCTCCCGGGAGTACAGGTCCGTGCTGCTGGGGGGGCTCATGGGCTTTCTCATCTTCTCCCTGCTCCTCTTCTCCCTGTATACCTCCTACGACTCCGATGCCTTCCTGACCCCGGAGTATGAGGGGGCCCTGGCCGCCGCCCCCTGGGCCTTCGGGCTCCTGGAGGAAATCGTGGCCAAGGTGGCCACCCTGGGGGAGCAGCTGGAGGTCATCGCCGGCAGTGTGTTTTATCTTTTCGAGAGGCTGGAATTCCTGGAGCCCCTGGGCTTGGTGGATGGGGAGCGCAAGATCCTCCACGTTTCCGATATCCACAACAACCCCGCCGCCTTCAACTTCATCGAACAGGTGGTGCGGAGCTTCCGGGTGGACTTCGTCATCGATACCGGGGACATCACCGACTTCGGTTCCCCCCTGGAGGGGGAACTGGCCGCCTCCGTCGGGGACCTGGGGGTTCCCTACGTTTTCCTGCCCGGAAACCACGATTCCCCGGAAATCATCGCCACCCTGGAGAGGCTTCCGGGGGTCTTCGTCCTGCAGCGGGGCCTTCTGGAGGTCAAGGGGGTCCGGGTGGCGGGGATCGAGGACCCCTCGGCCCGTTCCGCCGAGATGGCGGTGGCCTCCGATGCCGTCATGGACGGATTTGCCCGGGAGCTGAAGGAACTGCTGGCCGGGGCGGGGGCGGTGCCGGACCTGGTGGCGGCCCACCACCCCCGGATCGTTTCCGCTTTCATCGGGGAAGTTCCCCTGCTCCTGACGGGCCATACCCACACCCTGGACATCAGCCGGGTGGGGGGAAGCGTCATCGTCAACGCCGGCACCACGGGGGCGGCGGGCATCCGGGGGCTGCAGACGGCCCGGGAGGTCCCCTTCAGCCTGGTGCTCCTGCACCTGAACCGGGGGGTGGAGGGGGGCTGGCAGCTGACGGCGGCGGACACCATCAAGGTCTTCCAGTTCCAGAGCGGCTTTTCCCTCCCCCGGGAACTTTTTGTCGAACCGGGGGTTGAAGGGGAGGAATCGTATGAAGTAGAATAGAGGCAGGAAGGAGAGGGGGGCTCCCGGTGCGGTGTTTTGCGGCAGTGCCCATACCGGCTTCTCACCAGCAAAGACTTAAGGGCCTGGTGGCGGCCTTGCAGGGGGAAAGGCTCCCCGTCAAATGGGTGCCGGAGGGCAGCTTTCACGTGACCCTGAAATTTATCGGCGAGGTGGAGGAGTCCCTGGCAGGAAAGGTGGCGGCGAAGCTGGCGGAGGCGGCCAAAGGGGTGCCGCCCCTGGGCCTCTCCCTGGAGGGTATGGGGGCCTTGCCGGCCCGGGGCAGGTCCCGGGTCATCTGGGTGGGGGGCCGGGAAGGGGAGGGAAAGGGGGACCTGGCCCGGCTGGCCTCCCGGATGGACACCGCCCTAGAGCCCCTGGGGATTCCCCGGGAAGGGCGGAGGTTTTCCCCCCACCTGACTATCGGCAGGGCCAGGGGCCCCCTGAAGGAGGCGGACAGGGAGGGCCTCCTCCGGGAATTTGCCGCCCCCGCCTTTTTGGTTCCGGAGGTCGCCCTCTACCAGAGCCTCCTGCAGCCCGGGGGGGCCCGGTACACGGTCATAAAAAAGTTTCCCCTGGGCTAAAAAATTTTCATTTCAGGCAGGAAATCCCTCGAGGATAGAGAACTATAAGGGCAAACACCTGTTTGGTATTCATCACCGGGAGGAGGAGTTTCTGTATGGAAAAGGAAAAAGCCCTGGACATGGCCCTGCTCCAGATCGAGAAGCAGTTTGGCAAGGGGTCCATCATGCGCCTGGGGGAGTCGGCGGCCCGGATGAACGTCTCCGTCATCCCCAGCGGCAGCCTGGCCCTGGATATCGCTCTGGGGGTGGGGGGCATGCCCCGGGGGCGGGTGGTGGAGGTCTTTGGGCCCGAGTCCTCGGGGAAGACCACGGTGGCCCTCCATGTTATCGCCGAAGCCCAGAAGCTGGGGGGTTACGCTGCCTTTATTGATGCGGAGCATGCCCTGGACCCGACCTACGCCAAAAGGCTGGGGGTCAACATCGATGAACTCTTGGTTTCCCAGCCCGACACGGGGGAGCAGGGGCTGGAGATCGCCGAGGCCCTGGTCCGCAGCGGGGCCATCGATGTCCTAGTCATCGACTCCGTGGCGGCCCTGGTCCCCAAGGCGGAGATCGAGGGGGAGATGGGGGATTCCCACGTGGGGCTCCAGGCCCGCCTCATGTCCCAGGCCCTGCGCAAGCTCTCCGGGGCCATCAGCAAGTCCCACACCACCGCCATCTTCATCAACCAGATCCGGGAGAAGGTGGGGATCATGTTCGGGAACCCGGAGGTGACTCCGGGGGGTCGGGCCCTGAAGTTCTACGCGTCCCTCCGGCTGGATGTGCGCCGGCTGGAGACCCTGAAGCAGGGAAATGAACTGATCGGCAACCGGACCCGGGTCAAGGTGGTCAAGAACAAGGTGGCGCCTCCCTTCAAACAGGCGGAGTTCGACATCGTCTACGGGGAAGGGATCTCCCGGGAGGGATCCATCCTGGATGTGGGGTTGGAAATGGACCTCATCAACAAGAGCGGGGTCTGGTACT
>PWVN01000093.1 GCA_003561835.1 Syntrophomonadaceae bacterium | reverse complement strand
TCGTCTTCCGGGGCAGGGCACCCAAGCCCGTTTACCTGAGCATCCGGGGAGGGGAAGCGGAACTCCGGAGCGCCGGGGCCATGTGGGGGCAGGTGACGGGGGAAGCGGAGAGATTGATCCGTAAAGACTTGGGGGAAGTGGAAAACTTTATCGCCCAGATCGGTCCCGCGGGCGAGAACCTGGTGAAGTACGCCTGTGTCATCAGCATGTGCAGCCGGGCCAACGGCCGCAACGGCACGGGGGCCGTCCTGGGCTCCAAGAACCTCAAGGCGGTGGTGGTGAAAAAGGCCGCCACCCCGAAGCCCGTGGTCAAGGACCGTTTTGTGAAGCTGGCCCGGGAGGCATCCAGGCGCCTGCAGGAGAACCTGGGGATGGCGGACCTGGGAGAGAACGGCACCGCCGGCATCCTGGAGGGCTTCCACCAGGACGGGTTCCTCATCACCCGGAACTGGTCCTCGGGCTGGTTTCCGGAAGGAGCGGAAAAGATCACCGGGACCACCATGTCGGAAACCATTCTAAAAAGCGGGAGAGCTGCCACGCCTGCGCCGTCCGGTGCAAGCGGGTGGTGGAAGTCCCCGGGGTGGTGGACCCCCTCTACGGGGGGCCGGAGTATGAAACCTGTGCCGCTTTGGGCTCCTACTGCGGCATCACAAACCTGGAGACCATCGCCAGGGCCAACCAGCTCTGCAATATCTACGGCTTGGACACCATTTCCACCGGGGCCACCATCGCCTTCGCCATGGAATGCTACGAGAAGGGGCTTTTGAGCCCGGCGGAGACCGACGGCCTGGAGGTAACCTTCGGGAATGATGAGGTGGTCCCGCGGCTGATCGAAAAAATCGCCCTGCGGGAGGGCTTCGGAAACCTGCTGGCCGGGGGAAGCTGGCGGGCGGCACAAGAGATCGGCCCCGCGGCCCTGCCCCTGAGCATCTCCGTGAAGGGCCAGGACCTGCCGGCCCACATGCCCCAGCACAAGCCTTCCCTGGGCCTCATCTATTCGGTGAACCCCTTTGGGGCGGACCACCAATCCAGCGAACACGACCCGGCCCTGTCCATGCCCATGGGGTCCCCGGACCGGGAGTTCCTCTCCCAGATCGGGGTGTTGAAGGTCTACGGGGAGGAAGAGTTGCCGGCCCTGGATGCGGAGAAAGTGCGCTTCGCCTTCATCAGCCAGTGCTTTTACTCCCTGGCCGACAGCCTGTGCGCCTGCCAGTTCGTCTTCGGCCCCGCCTGGCAGCTTTACGGGCCCGCCGACCTGGTGGACGCCTGCCGGTACGGGCTGGGCTGGGAGACATCCCTCTTCGAGCTCATGCAGGTGGGGGAGCGGCGCATCAACATGATGCGGTTCTTCAACGCCCGGGAGGGCTTCACCCGCCAGGACGACACCCTGCCGGAACGCCTCTTTACGCCCCTGCCCGATGGTCCCTCCAAGGGGGTCTGCCTGAACAGGGAGGAAGTGGCGGCAGCCCGGGACCTCTACTACCGGTTTGCCGGCTGGGACCCGGAGACGGGAAACCCCACGGAGACCAACCTGAAGCGCCTCTCCCTGGGCTGGCTGCTGAATAAACAATAGGTGGGACAGAGGCAGGGGAACAGAGGGGGCGGCCCTTATCCCCTTTGTGGGACACCAGAAAGGCCTTTCTGTCCGGCGACTGCCCTCTCTAAATAATCAACCCGTATATGATTACCAACCAGTCTTCCTTAAACTGGAATACTGCACAATTTTGAAGTTAATTTCTGAGTAAGTTTACTTTTGGGCCTGACCCCGAAAGTAAACTTTCTCTGTGCTCCTTTGAATTTTGATAAACCGTGAGTCCTCACCCAGTAATCAATTCTTGCTGCAAATTGTAAAAAATATTTTTGTAGAACAGGAAATATGACATATTACGTCGAATTTTGTTATAATTATTTTACTTTTCCCTCCCGGCATGTCTTACAGGGGGGAAACCTGGGAGAATCCCGGAAATCCATTAGTACAAAAGTATCATTGCGAAAAGGAAAATAAAATGATAATATGTACTAGGAAATAAAACAACAACGGAGGAATGAACTTGCAGCCAGAACAAAAATTGCTCAGATCTGTCTCATTAAAGGTAACTCCCCAGCGAACGGCCATCCTGCATTTGCTCAGGGAAAGTCGGGAGCATCCCGGTGTTGACAAGGTGCACCGTATGATTTTACAAAAGTACCCGTCGGTCAGTTTGGCTACCATATATAAAACCCTGGAACTTTTCAAGGAGAAAGGCTTGATTCAGGAAGTTGCCGCTTCCGCCCGCCAGGTGGGGTATGACGGAAACCCGGAATTTCACCCTCATCTGGTCTGCAAATCCTGCAAGGAAATCCTGGATATGCCGGAGGGGGACTTTCCCCAAGAATACGCCAGGGAAGCGTCCGAGAAGTACGGGTACCAGGTGAAGAGCCAGCAGCTTTTCCTCTACGGCCTGTGCGCCGAATGCCAGGAACATTAAAGGCCCCGCGGGGCAGGCTGAACAGCCTGCCTTTTTTTATTGCCGCGCCTCACGGCAAGCAGCAAAAAAAAGCCCCTTCCGGGGCCCTTCTCAGATCCTGGGGGGCAGGGCAAGGGAGGGTTCTACCGGGGCCGGCACTGCTCAAAGAGGCCGATCAGGACAATCCTCTCCAGATCCGGTTCTGTCACCGGAAATTCGTCTTCCGCTGTGACGACGATGTCCTGGAAGGGAGCGATTTCCTCCCCCGGACCGATGACGAAGGCACCCACCCAGACCCCGGGTTCAGTTACCACAGGTCCTGTCTGTAACATCTGGATGGGTATGGGGGGCAGGGGGGGGCGGCGAACCCAGGCTACATAGATTTCAGCATCAAAGGTATCCGGCGACGGCAGCCCGATGGCCGCCACCAGGACATTTCCTCCTTCCGAGGATTGAAAAACGCGGGCAACACCCCCCGCTTCGGCGTCGGGCAGAACCGGCACGTTTTCTGTACGGAAGAGCAGCATGCAGCACTCGATAACGGGCACTTCGGCGGGGACACAGATCTGCTGGCCCGGGAAAATCAGGTCAGGGTTCTTGATCTGCGGGTTGGCGGCAATCAACTGGTCCAGGGACACGTTGAAGCGCCGGGCAATGAAGAAAAGGGTGTCACCTTCCCGGACGGTATAGATAAAACCCGGGCAGACACTGGGGGGAGGGGGAAACTTCTTTTTGTGGCTCACGGACTTCCTCTCCTTTACTGTTTTCTATACTTTATGCGGGAGAGGGCCATATGGACACAAAGAGAAAGGGATGCCTTTGGCACCCCGGGGTATGGTTGAAAAAAAAGAACCATCCCCCCTTATGCACCGCCGGGAGGTGGCATTAAAAGTCCCCCGTGACCACCTGGGCCAGGTTGGTGGCGTGGTCCGCCACCCGCTCCAGATTGCTTATAATATCCAGATAGATCACCCCTGACTGGGGCATGCACTTCTTTTGGTTCAACCTCTCGATGTGGTGCTTGCGCAGGGTCCGCTCCAGGTCATCGATGATGTCGTCTTCCGCAATCACTTCCCTGGCCAGCTCTATGTCTTCCTTTGCAAAGGCGGTGATGGACTTTTCCAGCATCCGGTCCACCTTTGTGTATAAGTCCTTCAGTTCCTCCAGGGCCTGGACGGAGAATTGCAGCTTCTCACCCATCTTGGTATCGGCCAGGCTGATGATGTTTTCCGAGTGGTCGCCGATCCGTTCCAGGTCGCTGGTGGCATGCATCAGTGCCGCCACCGTCTGGGACTGCTTGATGTTCATGGGGTACTGGGACAGTTCGGACAGGTAGACGGTGATATCCTTTTCCAGGCTGTCGATCAGGTCTTCCTTCTGCAGGGCATGCTTGATGAGTTTTGCGTCGTTGCCAATGAAGATTTGCACCGACTCCTGCAGGATTTCCCTGGCCAGGGTGGCCATGCGAAGAATCTCCTGCCGGGCGCCGCCGATGGCTACAGAAGGGGTCTTTAACATCCGAATTTCCAGAAACTTGGTCCCCGCCTCCACCCGTTCCTCCTCTCCCGGCATAAGGCGGGCGATGAATTTCAGGAAGGGCTGCAGGAAGGGGAGAATCATTAGGACATTCAAGACATTGAAGATGGTATGGGCGTTGGCCACCTGCCGGGTCACCGATACCCCCGTAAAACCGACGAGGCTTACAAAGGGCCTGAAGAAAAGGAGGACCACCACCACCCCCAGGGTTTTGATGATGACCATGGCCAAAACTGCCCGGCGAGCCGTGAGATTTGTGCCGATGGAGGCCAGGGCGGCGGTGATGCAGGTGCCGATGTTGGCCCCCAGGACGATGGCGATGGAGGAAGGGGTGTCGATGAGACCCTGGAGGGTCAAGGCAATGACCACCCCGGCGGTGGCGCTGCTGCTCTGAATGATGGCGGTAAACAGGGCGCCCACCAGGGCGCCCAGGACGGGCAGGCGGCCGAAGGTGGCCAGCATCTCGATAAAGGGCTGGTATTCCCGAAGAGGATGCATGGCCTGGGACATGGTGGTCAGCCCCAGGAAAAGAAGGCCGAAACCCAGGATGCTCTGACCGATGTAGCGGTTGTAGCGCTTGACGGCGTAGAAGTTCAGCATGGCCCCCGCCCCCAGGGTGGGCAGGACCAGGAGGGATATATCGAAGGAAATCACCTGGGCGGTAATGGTGGTGCCGATGTTGGCCCCCAGGATGGTGCCCACCGCCTGGCTGAGGGTCATCAGGCCGGCATTGGCAAAACCCACCACCATAACCGAGGTGGTGCTGCTGCTCTGCAGGAACAGGGTAACTATGATGCCCGTGACGGTGGCCATGTAGGGGTTGGATGTGAGGGCGTCCAGAATCTTGCGCAGGTTATCCCCCGCCGCATTCTGCATGCCGGAAGCCATCATCTGCATCCCAAAAAAGAAGAGGCCTAATCCACCAATTAGACCAAAGGCGATTTGTTGTGACATTGATTGGACCTCCGATTATTCCTCATACTCGCTCGTACACCTCACGGCTTTAGCTGTAGAGTTCCTCCAGAAGCTTGAAAGACTGGCTGTCTGCCTCCCGTTTGCTGTTCTGCAGTTCCCGCAAAACCTGGGGCCAGTCCTTCAGGGGGCACCCGTAGGGTTCCATGCGCAGCACGTTGTTTTTGAAAGCCTCGATCTCCGGGTGCCGGGCCCAATCAATCTTGGCAAACTTTCCATCCAGCCTGTACTCGTAATGCTCCAGAAGCATCCTGTTCAAGGCTTGGGCCCGCTCCGAGTTTGGGGGGGCCTGAAAATCCGGGTGGGACCGGGCCGCCTCCCCGGCGGCTTCCAGGACCTCCGGTTCCTTTTCCAGGATTCTGTACCCGCCCACCAGGTTCCTCTGGAGGTTGTCCATCCCGTTTTGGATGTCCTCCGGCTCCACCGCCAGGGTTTCCGGGGGATTGTGGTAGTTGAGGTCCCGGAGGCGGGCGACGGAATGGGCGTCCACACTGAGGACATCCAGGATGGTGGGGATGCCGAACAGAACTTTACTCATCATCCAGGAGATGATGAGCAGGCGGATATTTCTGCCTTTCAGCTGCTGGGTGCTGACCCGGAAGCGGCTGGTGATCTTGGCGGACAGGGCGTGCCATGCCTTCACCTCGAAGCCGCACTCGGTGGAAATGTTGCCCGGGCTCATCAGGCAGGTTTCGGGGATCTCTTGCTCCTGGTGAATCCAGTGAAAGCCATGGCGAACTTCCCTGTTCAGGATATCCGCCACCCGGCGCTCCAGGATATTCCCGATATAGGGGGAAAAGCGGGGGAGCAGCATGGACAGGTAGGGGGCTTCCCGGGGGTCCCGGCTGTTGATGATGATGCTGTCAATGTCGGTGCCCGCCAGGGAAGCCAGCTGCACATTAGCCCTGGACATTTCCACATTCACTAGCCTGGACGCTTCTTCTCTCATAATAGGGATAGATTTCTCCATACATCGGGCAAATCCTCCCGGGGCCGGCGGCAAAGTTGGAATTCTTGCAGAAATTCGGGGATTTTGGGCCCTGACCCCGCCACCGGGAGAAGGGCCAGAAGGACCAGAAGGACCAGAAGGACCAGAAGGGCCAGAAGGGCCCTCGTGACAACCCAAAGCTGCCAGCAGTACATGGTTCTATAAAGGATCGCAGGTATCAAAGAGCCTGTCCCCCGCATCCCCCAGCCCGGGGACGATGTAGCCGATGTCGTTGAGGCCCTGATCCACAGCAGCAACGTAGATATTCACCCGGGGGAAGTCCTTCTGCACCCTGGCGATCCCCTCGGGCGCTGCCACCAGGGCGATGAATTTGATTTCCCTGGCTCCCTTTTGCTTGAGGAGTTCCAGGGCCGCCACTGCCGACCCTCCCGTGGCCAGCATGGGGTCCAGGAGGATCACTTCCCGGTCTTCCAGCCCGCCGGGAAGGTTGCAGTAGTACTCCACAGGCTGCAGGGTGTCCTCGTTGCGGTACAGGCCGATGTGGCCGGAGGAGGCGCTGGGGACCATGCGCAGAGCGGAAGAAAGCATCCCCAGGCCGGCCCGCAGGACAGCCACAAAAACCAGGGGTTTCTTCCGGGATACCTGGTAGCCCCGGGCCGTACCCATGGGAGTCTCAATCTCTTTTTCCTCCAGGGGCCAGTCCTTGGCCGCCTCGTAGAGCAGGTAGTGGGTGATTTCCTCCACCAGGGGCCTGAACTCCTGGGGGGGAGTATCCTTTTGGCGGCATAGGGTGAGTTTTTCCTGGATCAAGGGGTGTTGGACCACGTGGACTGATCTCATTTTTCAACCTCCCGGTTTCAAATGGTAAAACAGGGGTGCCCGGGTTTTACCTTGAATTTATGCGGGAATGCCTGGTATTTCCGAAAAATTCTTGATGATGATACAGGTTTCAAAACCGAAGAAAAGGATTAATAATCTAAAATCCCAGTAACATTATAGCATTGATTTCTCTAGCGGGACAAGGAGTGCTCGTCAAAAAGCCCGGCCAAAACTGGCCGGGTTTTTTCCGGGTTTTTGTCGGGTTTTTGCCTGCACCCCGGGATGTCGCCCTCCTCTAATCGACCCTTCCCTCATCCACGTCATACATGGAGGGGAAGGCCATGATACCGGGCCTTGCTTTGCCTTTTCCCACCCGATCGCAGTATTCTGCCATGGGGCTGCCGGGTATGAGGACTTTGATCATAAAGGCCTCATGGGCTGCCTCCTCCGGGACGACTTCAAAGCCAGCGGTCGACTCCGGGGCCTCAGGCGCCTCAAGAGCCTCAGCCTCAGGAGCCTCAGGGGTTTCCGGGGAGCCCGGGGACCGGGGGCCTGCCAGGGCCCTTCGCAGTTCCTCCGCCCCCTGGGCGATCCTAAGTTCAGCGATTTCTCCCCGGCCGCTCCGGGATTCCCTGCGGGCCAGATAGGCCAGGATGCGGGGGATGTCTTCCCCCTTCCCGGCCAGTAGTTCCTTGACCACCAGGGGGTTTCCGCGGGTATAGCGGGCGTAACCCAAAACCCTGTCCATTTCCAGGATGACGAGGCACCGGCATTCCATGCCGTAATTTATCCAGTCGCTCAGGGTTTCCCCCGGGAACAAGGCCAGGGACGCACTGCCGTACCGGCTTTTCCAGGCCTTGAGGATGAAAGGGATGTCTTCCGCCTTGATGGGCCTGTCCCTGAGACCTTCCAGATTGAGAGCCTTCCCCTTCCCCTTCACCTTGACTTTTGCCCCCGCAAGGGAAAACATGCGGGTCCTGTAGCCGAACCGGGGGTAATAGGCCTCATGGCCGCAGAGCAGGGAGAAGGAATAGCCCTTTTCCCTGGCCCTTCGATGGCCCTCTTCGATGAGTTTCCCCCCTATACCCTGCCGCTGGAGGCCGGGCTTTACGGCCACAGGGCCCAGCACAACCCCCGGCTGTTCCGCCCCCTGAACGATGAACCTGTAGGGGGCCAGGAGCACATGCCCCACCACTTCTCTGCCCCCTACAGCGACCAGGGACAGGTCCGGGTCAAAGAGGGCGCTGTGCCGCAGGAGGTCCACCAGCATGGGTTCGGTAACAAAAGGGTTGTCGGGGTGCCAGCCGAGAAAGGCCTCGTAGTTTACCCCGGCGATGGCGTTGTAGTCCTCAATCGTTTCACCGCGTATAATCATCTGCATATCCCCTGCCTCCTTTGTGGCACTCCTTCTGGAGCTTTGCAAGCTGCCGCCCCCACTGTTTCTCCTTCAGCCGCAGTTTTCCCTCTTTTCTGGCCTCCAGGTATACCAGCTCCTTCTGAAGTTTCAGCGGGACAGGGGGACAGGGACCTTGTCCCATTTTTTTTCACAACCTGCTAATTACACTCTTCGATACCCCGGTCACTCGAGAAAGCTGTCTCACAGTCACACCTTCCACGGATTTAAGGAACCGGATGATCTCATATCTTTTTTGCTTATGCAACTGAAGAAATTGGTTTACATCCGACACCTGATGTTGTAAGAGAATAGCTCTAACTTCACTGTCCGTTTTTTGCTGTGGAAAATAATCCAGGTACTCGTCATCGTTCAGTTCCTTGGTATATTCGACAAACATCTGTACCGCCTTCTGTTTGTCAGGGGACAATATACTTAACACGGAATCCGTATCCACTATGGTGGCTTTGCTTATGTACTCATGAAAACTGCTCCAGGGGTAGTCGGAAACATTCCTGACAATTCCCGCTTTGACAGGATTCTGATGAATATATCGCAGCACAGTCAAGAGGGAGAGATCCCTTTCTACCGGTTGGCTTCTAAACCTTTCTTGAAACAGGTGTCCACACCTCTCATGCCTTTTGTTGTACCAGTTAACATAACTGCTGCTAATGCGTTGTATGGATAGAGAGATGGATTCCATATTCTCCTTAATCAAAGCATGAAAGTGGTTGTCCATGACACTGTAACCATAGAGTTCAAAATTGCTCACACTTTTATTGTGCTTCAAGGTCCGCAGAAATTTTTCCTTGTCCTCGCTGTCTTCAAATATGGATTGTTTGTTTATTCCCCGAATTATCACATGATAAATACCGCTGTTACTTCTATCCCGGGGGCGTCTTGGCATCTTCAATCACCTCAACACCTATTTTACACTATAATCCATTAGAGGTAAACATTTCTTTTCAGAAATGCTGCCCACCCTCGCATCAGAAGGGCGTAAGAGGTGACATCTCCGGGAAAAAGGGGACAGGGTGCCTGTCCCCTCAGCCCTCCCGGAGACTTTGACCCTCCAGGAAGAATATGAGCCAGGCAAAAGAGAGGATAAACATGGAGCGCTGCCACAGGCCGGTTAACCCCGTCATGAAAAACATCAAAAGGGAAAAGATGACGGAACTGGCACCCACGAGGAGGGCCAAAATGCGTCTCCCGGTGGTTTTTTCTATGAATGCTGCGGATACGGCCAAAAGGGTGAAGGAAAAACCGACGATGTTGGCCATCACTGAGTGGAGTTGGTCTTCCAGCACGTTAAAGGAAACCCCGGGGTTCAGGGGGGCATGCCGGAACACTCCTGCCAAAAACAGGCTGGCCCCAAAGGTAGTCAGAAGAATTTGCTGAAATCGGAAGTTCTTTAGATGCACCCACCCTTCCAGAATACACGCTCCGCCCAGCAGAAAGAAGACCCCGTTCATCACCCAGGCATGGGGGGTGCTTTGGGCGCCCAACTGGCTTGTCGTGTGTTTGAGGAGAGAATACCCCTCTGCGGTGTAAAAGGGCAGGATAAACATCACCAGGACCATCAGGGGGTAAACCGGCAGCAGGAAACGCTTTGACAATGAAGACCCTTCCTTTCATGAAGCCAAGGTGGGCTGAACAGGGTAGCCGGCAGGGGTATGCCCGCGTAAGAAGAATAGCCTCAGAAGATAATAGCTGCTCAGGGCCAGGACCTCCCGCAAGGTATTGGAAACCCGCAGGTCCCGGTTCTGGTAGAGGACGCTGTTCTTCGCCGGCGCCCCCACAGCGTCAATGCCTAAATCCCCGGCAATGAGCAAAGCCCTCTTGATGTGAAAGAAATCAGAGACGATGATGGCCCTTTCCCAGCCCTGCTCCTGCATGATCTCCCGGCTGAACTTCAGATTTTCCACGGTATTGGTGGCCTGCTCTTCCAGGTACATCGCTTCCCTCTCAACCCCTAGGACGAGCATGGCCGCCTGCATGGCTTCCGCTTCCGTGGGGGGGTGATTCCCCAGGCCTCCTGTGAGGATCATGCGGTCGGCATACCCTGCTTCATACAGTTGCACAGCATGAGTGAGCCTGGCCTGCAGAGCGGGGCTGGGCCCGTGGGGCCATACCGCCGCCCCCAGAACGATGATAACATCGGCGGGGCCGGGGGACGTTTCCTCCCCGATTTTTGTAATAGACCAGTACTGGAAACCTACCCAGGTTAACCCGAGGATCATCATTATACATGTCCAGATAACTGCCCTTCGTAAAAGCTTCACTGTCCATCTCCTCACGGTGGGGCATGCCTTTTCATGCCTGCCGATCCTTAAAGGCAATCAGTGCCCCGGCTTCAATGCGGCCATCAAACCGTAATCCAGCCTATCACCAACTATTATAATATGAGTTCGCTATGTTCGGCAATGGATGTGCGGGACAGGGGGACAGGGACCTTGTCCCATTTTGCTGGTGGACATGGAAGAAGCGGGACGGAAAAGTCTTTATGATTCTCTCTGGGCGATGATAAAAAGCCGTTACCGTAATGCATAGAGTTTGTGTTAAATCAAATCTATTGCTCTTTGCCGTGATATGGTATGATATTCACAGGGCGAAGGTGTTGAAATACCCGGTTCAATATAGGGAGAATGTACAAAATCGAAACATGCTTTTTGAAAAGGGGGAAATAATCACATTGAAAAAAATACCTGTTCTTCTCTTCCTGGCCCTGCTGCTGGTGATGACGGGGTGCAGCGGCGAAAGCGATCAGGGCGAAAGCCCGGTGGACCCTCCCGCCGACACCGTGGGAAACCCGGTGGTCACCCTGGAAATGGACAACGGCAGCGAAATCATCATTGAACTCTACCCGGATACAGCCCCCAATACGGTGCAAAACTTTGTTTGCCTGGTGGAGCAGGGGTACTATGACGGCCTTACATTCCACCGGATCGTACCCGGGTTCGTCATCCAGGGCGGCTGTCCCCTGGGCAGCGGCACGGGCGGCCCCGGCTGGACAATCCGGGGGGAGTTTGCCGAAAACGGCTTCGAAAATCCCCTGGAACACCAGCGGGGGGTGGTGTCCATGGCCCGCAGAGGCGATCATTTCGATACCGCCGGGTCCCAGTTCTTTATCGTGGTGGGGGATGCCTCCTTCCTGGACGGGGCCTATGCCGCCTTCGGCCAGGTCCTGGAGGGAATGGAGGAAGTGGATGCAATCGTGGGGGCCGCCGCTGCCGGCCAACAGCCCCTGGAACCCCGCATAATCCTCCGGGCCTCCGTTGAACTGAACAACTGGCAGGCGGCAGAACCGGAAAAGCTAAAATAATGGGACAAGGTCCCTGTCCCCCTGTCCCACAGAACCAGAGAAACTAAAATAATGGGACAAGGTCCCTGTCCCCCTGTCCCGTTATCCAAGTCCTTTTTTCAGGAAAGTGACAAACTGCTTTGCCTGTTCCCTGTCCTGGCACGCCGTTGTTTTACCCGGGGCTGTGGTCAGGTAGGCTCCGAACTCCTGCAGGAGGGTATGCACCACGAAGACGGCAAACTCCGCATCCATGTCCCCCCGGATCTCCCCGCTGTCCAGGGCATCCTGGATCAGGGAGGCGTAGTGCTTTCCCGGCCCGGCAGACTCCAGGTAGGCCGTTAGAACCTCCCGGATCTCCGCAGGAACCTCCTCCCTGGCTTTCAGATACAAATGGTAGGTATGGGGGTGCTCCCTGGCATGCTGGCGGCTTTCCAGGAACAGTTTCTCCAGCTGCGCAAAGAAGGGAAGGGCACGGTTTTCCTCAAAGAGGCCCCTCACAAAACGGATCTTTTCCTCCACCGCCAGGCGGAAAATATAGAGGAAGAGCTCTTTCTTGTTGGCAAAGTACTGGTACAAGCTGCCCTTGGCCACCCCCGCCCTCAGGGCGATGGCCTGCATGGATCCCTTCCGGTACCCTTTTTGGGCGAACTCCTCCAGGGCAGCACCCGTAATCCTTTCCTTTTTCTCCTCCGGTAGATTGAAAAATGTGGCACGGGGCACTTCCAGCCCTCCTTTGTTCTGCCGTCCTGCAAACCACCAATCTCTCTGAATCGGCCCCTTCCCATGCCCTCCCGCACAGCACAGTCCGTTTAGAAGCAGGTAACCCAACCGGATTCCCTAGGCAAAATAGGCCAGGACCAGAAACAGGGGAGCCAGGACCAACCTTGCCAGGGCGACCTTTCGCCAGGCCTTGTCGCCTTCAATCGAGGTCACCTTTTCCTGACCCTTCTTGTTGAAGATAATCAGGGCCCCTTTCAGCATGGCCCCGATGGGGATGATGATGACCAAAAACCAGGCGGCCCAGGTTTTCTCCGGGCTGTTGATGAAACTGACCAACACCACCAGGTAAAAGACTGCATATACGGCCATGCTAAGGTAAAACCACCAGGGCCTTTTCTCCCCCGAATAAGCCGC
>PWVN01000059.1 GCA_003561835.1 Syntrophomonadaceae bacterium | reverse complement strand
GTCACCTTCGAACCTTCGTCAAAGGTTCGACTTCCGGTGAAGGGTTCCACCTTACAGTTTCCGTTTCCTCCTTCTTTGCTGATGGTTAAGGTAAACTGAACAACGCTCTTTTCAAACACTGCTGTAATTGTCTTATCCTTATCCATCTCAACTTCTGTTTCCGCATCGCCCTTATTCTTGACATCGCCTTTCCATTCCACAAAATTCCAGCCCGATGCAGGAGCAGCTTTTACACTTACCGTCGTTCCATCGGGATAGGTATGCGAGCCCTCCGACGGTTCTACGGTGCCCTGACCTTCTTTTTGCATGGTCAGGGTATACACCTTCTTCGGCACTTCCACGGTGATGGAGGCTGCCTGGGACAGGGTCCCCTGATCGCTGACAGCGATGACCTGATAGATATAGGTCCTTTCCTCCCGTACGGTGTCATCGGTGAAGGAAGTTTGTTTGATGGGCTCCTCCGTAAACTGCAGGAAATCGGGCTCTCCCTGGAGCTGGCGGAAGACCAGGTACCCGTCAATTATCATACCTTCCGGTTTGATCCACTGCAGGCTAACCGAGCCGTTGGAAATGGTGTAGGACAGGTTCTGGGGCGCCTGGGGCCTGTCAGTATGAACGTCGCAGGTTTCTTCGGGCGGCATATCCTCGATATCGGGAGGGGTCCGGTCGGCTCCCGCCGGCCAATCCCGGGTGGTGGTGATGTATTCCGGCCTGTCAAAGACGATCATCTCTTCCAGGAGGTGCTCGGGGCAGTACTCGCCGGGGAGAAGGCCCGAGACGGAGCACAGCAGCATGGGATAGTGCAGGTCGCACTCCTCTGTGGGGGCCGTCCCCCGGACAAAGATCTCGCTGACAATATGCTCTTCCGGGCAGTCAGGGCCCGGGCGCAGTCCGGATTTGCCGCAGACGGAAGCGGAGACGATGCTGCTGGGACGCGTGAAGTTTCGCACAGGCAGCCCTTCGTGGGCCCTTTTTAAGATGGGGTTAAAGAATTTGGGCGCATGATTCCAGGGGGAGCGGATTTCACCGTCGGCGGGGATGTCGTGCCCCAGCCAGTAACCCATGACATAATCCCGGGTGTAGGCCACCAGGTATCCCGTCCTGCGGTTCTGGGAGGTCCCGGTTTTGGCGGCCAGGGGCCGGTCAAGCCTCAATTGGGCGCCGGTTCCCGAGCGTACCGTGTCGAAAAGCATGTGGGTCATGATGTAGGCCGTTTCTTCGCTGACCACCCGGACCGGTTCCGGCTGGTGCTGGTAGAGAACCCTGCCGGCACTGTCTTCGATCCTCGTGACGGTGGTCAAATCCAGGCGCAGGCCTCCGTTGGCCAGGACGGCAAAGCTCTGGGTCATCTCCAGGGTGGTCACCCCCCTGGTCAACCCCCCCAGGGTGGCGGCGATCACATGGTCGTGCTTCCGCTCACCGCCGGATAAAATACCCGGCGGGTCGATGAGGGACTCCAGGCCGAAGCGTTGGGCATACTCGACCCCGACGCTGGGTCCCAATTCATCAAAGACCTTGACAGCGGAGACATTGTAGGACATGGCCATGGCCCTGCGCATGTTGAGCAGGCCGTAGAAAACCCTGTGGAAGTTTTCCGGCCGGTAAGTACCGTATTCCACGGGCGCATCATCGATGGGGGTGGCTGCCGTGATGACCCCTTCCTCCAGGGCCGGGGCATAGGTGATGATGGGCTTGATGGCAGACCCCGTGTCCCTGCGGACCACCGGGCCGAAGCGCAGGATTTGGTTTTCCCTGCCGGCATCCCGGCCTCCCTGCAGGACCCGGATGTAGCCGGTTTCCGGCTCCGCCAGGACCACGTTGGCCTGGGGATTGGTATGGCCCTTGGCGTTTTCCACGGTGGTGGGGTAGTTGTCGGGGTTGTTGACCACTTCGTCCACAAATTCCTGGAGCTCCGGGTCCAGGGTGGTGTAGATGTGCAGGCCGCCCCCGTAGAGGACCTGGGAGTAGTGTTTGTCCATCAGCTCCGGGATCCTGGCAAAGAGATCTTTCAGTTCATGGTGAATGAGGTACTCATAAAAATGGAAATAGGGTGTATCCCGGGAGGGAGGGTCGAAGAGGGCGACTTGCTCCGCCCTGGCCCTCTGGTATTCCCACTCCGTGATCATCTCCAGTTCCCGCATTTTCCCCAGGATGACCAGCTGCCTGTTGCGGGTCAGGGAGTCCTCGGCCAAAGTGGTGGGGAAGGGGCCCTCCATGCTGCGATAGGGGGAGAAGAGGCTGGGGTTGTTGGGCACCGCTGCCAGCAGGGCGGCTTCGGCCACGGTCAAATCTCCCACAGATTTTCTAAAAAGCATCTGGGAGGCCGCTTCCACCCCGTTGGTGCTGTAGTCGAAATAAATCCAGTTCAAGTAATATTCCAGGATTTCCTCTTTATGAAAGACCCGTTCCAGCTGGAAGGCCAGGTAGGCTTCCTGGATCTTGCGCTTGTAATCCCGGTCCGGGGTCAGGAAGGCGTTTTTCACCAGCTGCTGGGTGATGGTGCTGCCCCCCTGAGCGATCCGCTGCCGCTGCAGGTTGCTGATGAAGGCCCGGCCGATGGCTTTCAGGTCGATGCCGCTGTGCTCGTAGAAACGCTCGTCCTCGATGGCGATGAAGGCATCCTGGACGTGCTGGGGGACGGCGTGCAGGGGGACCTGAATGCGGTTTTCGGCGGAGTAAACATCAATCCAGTGGTTTTCGTGCATGTCATACAAGGAGGAAGTCTGGGAGGGAATCAAGAGGTCCAGGTCCATCTCCGGCAGTTCTTCGATGTAGGCCCTGATGACGGCATAGGCTGCCCCGGCGGCGGTCAGGGCGATGGCCACGATGACCAGCAGCAGCGCCACCAGAATTTTTATTTTATTATCAACAATGAAATTCTTCTTTTTCTTTCTCTTCCTGTTGTTCCCCATGGGATTTCTCCTTTCCGGCTGTCTTTCTCCAAGCAATTATACCACAGAAGGCCTGGGGGGTAAATGAAGGGCTTGTCACATTAAAGGGTTATTAACAAAATTTAAAGAATCCCCGCCGGGGGATAGGGAAGGCCCGGGAGACAGACCTGATGCATGAATAAGAGAATCCCCATCATATCGTGGTTTCCGGCATCGAAGAAGAAAAATTTTTCGCAAAAAGGGACTGATAAAGATAAAAAAAGTATGAGATAATAGTGTGGGTAGAACTGGTAGGAGGCCCACGCTATGGCAGACGGATCGAAAAATGAAAGCAAATTATTATACGGCCGTTACTTTTCCGAAGAAGACCTCTGGGTTGTCCGAGAGACGGTACGCAGGTTCCCCAAGCTCAGCCGGCAGGAGTTGGCGAACACCATCTGCGAAAACCTGGAGTGGTTTGCACCCAACGGCAAGTATAAACTCGAT
>PWVN01000037.1 GCA_003561835.1 Syntrophomonadaceae bacterium | reverse complement strand
CGGAGCCACCGGCGCCGCCACACCCGATGACCAGCACATCAACATCCCAGTCGACCCGCGACAGGTCTGTATTGTCGGGGTCCATCCGGCTGTATTCCCTGGTGGACACGGCCAGGATGATGAGGGGTTCTTCGGCGTCGTTCCTGAAGGCATGGGCCACCCCCGGGGGCACCCTGATGACCTTGTTGTCAGCGGCCGAGACCCGCAATTCCTGCAACCGGCCGGCGGGCAGGTCCCTGAGAAAGATGGTGGCTCGGCCGCTGACAACGGTAAAATACTCCAGGGTGACCTGGTGGTAGTGGTTCCCCCGGACCCCTCCCCGGCGGGTATAGATCAGGTATACCTCCCGGATGCTGCCGGCTTCGAGTTGGCTGTGCATCAGGACCTTTTTCAGGGACCCCCGGGAATCGCTGTAGGGTTCGATCTCGAGGATCTCGCTTCGCGGCTGCATTTTGTTCCCACCCCCCCTTTTCACGCCAGACCGACGCCAAGATACCTGCAGCCCGCCTTTTCCAGGGATTCCTTATCCAAAACCCTGCGGCCGTCCACCACCAGGGGGTTTCGCATGGCCCGGGCATAGTCCTCCGGCGGGATTTCGAGGAACCCGGGCCAGGCGGTTACCAGGATTGCGGCATCGGCCTCCTCCAGGGCCAGCTGGGGGTCGCGGGTGTAATGGACGTTGCCTGCCTCGGGGATGACCTTCTGCATGTTCTTAATCCCGCAGGGGTCCACCCCGCAGACCCGGGCCCCTTTCTGCAGCAGCTGCCGGATGATGGCGATGCCGGGGGATTCCCTCACATCATCCGTGCCGGGTTTGAAGGTCAGGCCGAGGATGGCGATCTTCCTGCCTGCCAGCGTGCCCAGTTCCCGCTCCAGCCTGCCCAGCAGCCGCAGGGGTTGTTCCCGGTTTACCCGGAGGGTTGAGGGCAGGAGGCGGGGGAGGTGCCCCTTTTCCCTGCCGAAGGAGATGAGGGCCTTTACATCCTTGGGGAAACAGCTGCCGCCGAAGCCGCAGCCGGCCTGCAGGTAGCCGGTAATCTCGGGTTTTACCGGTTCCCTGCCTTCGGGGGGGTAGAAGCGCTTATCCCGGGTGACGGCCTCCAGCACCTCCAGGGCATCGATACCGCCTGCTGCTTCACACAGGGAGGCCATCTCGTTGGAGAAGGAGATCAGTGTGGCCAGGAGGGCATTGGTGGCATACTTGATCATTTCGGCCGTCCGCAGGTTCACCCGCAAGATCGGGGCGTCGAAGAGGCCGGCATAGACCTTCCGCATCCGGGCAAAGCTCCTGTCATCGTCGGCGCCGATGACGATCCTGTCGGGGTGCAGGAAGTCCTCCACGGCCCGGCCCTCCCGCAAGAACTCGGGGTTCATGGCCAGGCCGAACTCCCCCGGCTCCTTTCCGGAAGCGGCTTTCAGGGTATCCTTCACCAGGGTGTCCGTGGTGCCGGGGACCACGGTGCTCTTGATACAGACCAGGTGGTACCCGTCCTTTTCCCTCAGCACGGCCCCGATTTCCGCCGCTGTCTCCTCAATAAAGGTCAGGTCGATCTTTCCTTGTTTTAAGGGGGTGCCCACGGCTGCAATGGACACATCGGAACCCAGGACTGCCTCCCTCAGGCTGGTGGTGGCGGTCAGGCGGCCGGAAGCCACCACTTCTTTCAGCAGGCCCGGCAAAACCGGCTCGTAAAGGGGCGCCTGTCTTTGGTTGATGGCTGCCACGATTTCCGTCTTTCGGTCCACACAGGTTACCCGGTGCCCCCTGGCCGCCAGGCAGGCCCCCGTTACCAGGCCCACATACCCGGTTCCAACCACGGCAATTCTCATGTGCAATCCTCCCCATACACTTCCCTGTACCAGGCCAGCATCCTCAGCAAGCCCGGCTTAAGGCCTACCCCCGGCTGGTAGCCCAGAAGTTCCCTGGCCTTCGTCAGGTCCGGGCATCTTCGCCGGGGGTTATCCGTAAGGTAATCCTCTTCACTGCTGCGGACGAACTCTACCTCAACGCCGCCAACCAGCCCGGCGATCAGTTCCGCCAAGGAGAGGATATCGATTTCTTGCTCATCGCTGCCCACGTTGAAGGCTTCCCCCCGGTGGGGAGAGAGGAGGGCTGCCAGAAAACCGGTGACAGCGTCCCCCACGTAGCAGAAGCTCCGGGTGGACCGGCCGTCGTCGAGGATGGCGATTTTCTTCCCCCGGAGGGCATCGCGGCAGAAGTCCGGGATGACCCGCCGGTCCTCCAGCTTCAGCCCCGGCCCGTAGACGTTAAAGGGCCGGACCACCTTTACGGGAAGGCCGTACTGCCGGTAATAATTTACCGCCAGGGTCTCTCCCAGCCGTTTGGACTCATCGTAGCAGGCTCTGGGGCCGGTGCAGGAGACATTCCCGTTGTAGTCTTCGGGGGTGGGGATATTCCCCGGCAAGGGGTCCCCGTATACCTCGCTGGTGGAGAAGTACAGGAAACCCTTTACATCCAGGGTTCTCCCCAGGTCCAGCAGATTTTTCAACCCCAGAACATTTGCCTCGATGGTTTCGATGGGATGCTTCCGGTAGAAGGTGGGGGAGGCGATGCTGGCCGCGTGCAGGATGTAGTCAAAGGGGCCCGTCACCTGGAGGGGTTTGACGATATCCCCTTCGATGATCTGAATGAAGGCATTGTCCCTCAGGTGTCGAACCCTGGCCGGTGTGCCCGAGATGAAATTCTCGATGCAGACAACCCGGCACGGCCGGTCGAAGACCTCCCTGTTGCAGTAATCCAGGAGATCCAGGAAGTAGGCCCCCAGAAAGCCGCCCCCACCGCTGATGAGCCACCTGCTTCCCCGGGCTTCCCAGAGCTCCTCCTTCAGGTTTTCAACAATCCTTTCAACATCCTCCCGGATGATGGGGCTTACCGCCGGCATGCTCCTTCACCTGCCCCTTTCCCTGTAGATGTCCGCGTGCTCTCGATACCAGGTTATGGTCCGCAGCAGCCCTTCCTCCAGACTGACCCCGGGTTCCCACTTCAGCCCGTTTTGGATCTTGCTGATGTCGGGATGAGGTTTCCAAACCTCGTCGGGCCTGTAGGGGAGGGCGCCGTAATCCGGCTTGCCGGCCTCCTTCATGAGCCGGTACACCAGGTCCACGTAATGCTTCAGCCGGTGGATGGAGCCGCTGCCGATGTTGTAAACTTCATTCCTGCTTTCCCTGTCCGCCGCCGCCAGGAGGAAGCCCTCCACGATATCGTCGATATAGCAGTAGTCCCGGTACTGCCGGCAGCCCGTCAGCCTCACCGTAGAGCCCCTGAGCAGGGACAGGATGATGTGGGGAAAGAACTTGTGGCTTCCCTCCCTCTCCCCGAAGATGCCGAAGGCCCTCAGGGTGACGATATCAATACCCGTTTCCGCCGCCAGCTGGTGGGCCATGATGGTGGCG
>PWVN01000111.1 GCA_003561835.1 Syntrophomonadaceae bacterium | reverse complement strand
TGCCCGCACTTCGACAGCTTCCGCCGCCCAAGCGCACGCACGACCGCTTGGCTCCTTATTTCTTCCCTGTTCAGTTTTCAAAGAGCTGTTTAGTGCAAAGGTTATAATAGCACATTAAGCACTCTGTGTCAAGGCAAAAACCCGTCGATCTTTGTCATCATTTACCGGTTCATTTACCGGTTTCTTGCGGACAGAGTGTAATGATACCACGGTTCTTCAGGCGGGGCAAGGAGCACTAAAGGCCTTTAAACCCTCTGGGCCCGTTTTAGATTTGACCTGCTGATCAAAGGTCTATGCTTCTCTGTTTATCTCTGTTTTGTCCTTGCAATCTTCCCCCTTTTCCTTCCATCCAACTAATCCGTCCCAAAAACCCGGGGCAGCCGGTCCATGGCGTTGGGGAACTGGAGGTTGATGACGGTATCGGGGACTTCCCCGATATAGACGCTGTCCGCCAGGGGCACGGAGGTTACCACTTCAACGACGGAAGAGACAAAGGGGATGACCACCGTCACTTCCGCATGGACCTCCAGGTACACCTTGTGGCGAGTCTGGTTGATGCCGGCGGACTCAAAAACATCGATGACGGTGGTGTTGACCCTGCCGATGGGAACCAGGCGCACCGGAATCCGGGGCCCGTAGTTGGCCAGCAGGTAGCTGTCCACCGCCTGCCCCAGGGGTATGTAGATGACCTCACCCCGGATGGCCTTCAGGGCATCCTGGACCCGGATGGTGGTCTCTGCCATGAGGCGGTTTACCTCCATCGTGTTGATCTGGGCCATCATGATCCGCCCCTCCCGGTCCTTCTCCAGGAGCACCAGGTCTTTGTACAAAATATTACGGGCCA
Source organism: Syntrophomonadaceae bacterium (assembly GCA_003561835.1). GTDB lineage: Bacteria > Bacillota > Dethiobacteria > PWVN01 > PWVN01 > PWVN01. The sequence goes on along the minus strand of PWVN01000111.1, from coordinate 2,578 downwards.
CCTTCTCGGAGACAGCGGCGTTGATGGCTTCGGTGGCCAGGACGTCGGCCCGCACATTGGCGATGGACACGATGACGGGGCGAAAGTTTCGTTCAATAAAGATAAACCCCTTGATGGCCAGAAAGATCAGGGTAGCCATAACCAGGAAGATGATAAGCCTCCTGCTCTGCCCGGCTCGCCTTTTCCTGAACATAAAAAAACCTCCTATCCTAATCATATGATAGAAGGTCTCCTTAATGTTCATATTCTTCCGTTCCGCTTGTCCGAACTGTTCCTCGATCCGCTCGTCCTCTTCCTTCCCGCTGGTCCCCCTTCGCCGGAACCAGGTCCGGGCGCTGCCTAGGGCTTCAGCCGGGCAAACTTCCGCTTCCCCACCTGAAGGACGCTGCCCTCGACAGGGATAAAGGTGTGATGGTGATCCACAACCTTCTCCCCGTCCAGCTTGACGCCTCCCTGGTCGATCATGCGGCGGGCTTCGCTGGTGCTGTTGACCAACCTGGCCCGGGTTAAAAGCTTGATGATGCCGACGCTGCCGTCGGTCTCCAGGGCCCCCGCCACGGAGTGTTCCGGCATCTCGCTGGGCAAATCCCCCCGCTGGAAGATCTTTTTGAATTCTTCCGCCGCCTTCAGGCTGGCCTCTTCCCCGTGGTAGATGGCCACCAGGCGCCCCGCCAGGCGCATCTTGACATCCCTGGGGTGCAGGGCCCCGCTTTTCAGGCCGGCTTCCATATCGGCGATTTCCCTGGGGCTGAAGTCGGTGCACAGCCGGAAGTATTCCGGCATCAGTTCGTCGGGGATGGACATGGCCTTCCCGTAGATCTCCCCCGGGGGCTCGTCAATTCCGATGTAGTTCCCCAGGCTCTTGCTCATCTTCTGCTCCCCGTCCAGCCCCGTCAGGATCGGCATCATGATGGCCACCTGGGGCTCCTGGCCGTATTCCCGCTGCAGGTGGCGGCCCATGAGGAGGTTGAACTTCTGCTCCGTGGCCCCAAACTCCACATCCGCCGTCAGGGCGATGGAGTCGTACCCCTGCATCAGGGGATAGAAGAACTCGTGGATGCTGATGGGGAGCTGGTTCTTCAGCCGGTTGGAGAAGTCCTCCCTCTCCAGCATCCGGGCCACCGTCAGCTTGGAAGCCAGCTTGATGACAGCGGCGAAGTCGAGCTTCGCCAGCCAGGAGCTGTTAAAGACCACCCGGGTCTTCTTCTCATCAAAAATCTTGAACAGCTGTTCCCGGTAGGTCTGGGCGTTGGCATGGACCTCCTCCACCGTCAGCTGCTTCCGGGTCTCGTTGCGGCCCGTGGGGTCCCCGATCATGCCGGTGAAGTCCCCCAGGATGATGATGATGTCGTGGCCCAGTTCCTGAAACTCCCGCATCTTGTGGAGGACGACGGCGTGGCCGATATGCAGGTCCGGGGCCGACGGGTCCAACCCCACCTTGATCTGCAGGGGCTTGTCCAAAGCGATGGACCGCTCCAACTTCTTCAGCAGTTCCTCCTCGGAAATGATTTCCATGGTATTGCGCTTGATAAGCTCAAACTGTTCTCTGGCGTTCACCTGATTCCCCCCGAAACTGTATTAAATTTGCCTTTAATTTTAACATATGGGGCCCTATTTTGCAAAAAATTGTTCTCCCGGGCAGAGCTGACGCATGAAAAAGCTTAAAGTACTTGTGAGTTCAGAATCTATCATTTTTACCCCAATTAACGAACAAATTTTCGAGAAATTCCGAGCTAGGCTAGATAACGGTTTCTCAAGCTGCTTTTCCGGTTGGGAAGCGTAAAGTAGCTTTTCCCCTGTTTTTTCCGTTCCGCAAGCAACTCCCGTTTTTTGCGCCGCCGTTCGCAACGCTTAAGGTGAGGGTCCATCATCCCTCACCTCCCCGCGCAAGATAGCCCGGAAATCGGGATGCAGCGGGTAGACATAGATATGCTTGCGGGTTAAGGCCCGCTTTTTGTACCGGTCCGCCCGGCCGCGACCTGCGGTCTCCCCCAAAAACACCCAGTTGGCGGCCTTGTAGCAGGTGCCCAGATACCGGGTGGTGTCCACAAAGGTCTCCAGAAGAACCGGTTCAAACCCGTAGCGCTCCCGCCAGTCCACGGGTACCCGGCGGGCGGCCAGGGACAAGGTCTTGCTGGCCAGGTTTTTGACCCGGACCCAGGGGAAAATCAATAACCGGGTGTTGTTGACGATGAGATAGAGCCGCTGGCGGCGCGCTGCTTGATCCCAGCCAATCCAGGCATCCCGCTCTGCCAGGGCAAAGGCTGAGGCAGAAAAAAGTAGGCAGCCCAATCGCTGGTTTAAGGAATCGGACCGGATAAAATAGCGCTGATGCGCTCCAAAAGGCTTTTTGTAGCCTAAATAGTGGTAACGCTCGATATATTCATTCCAAAGACGGATCTCGCTTCTGCTGCGGACAGACTCTAAACTGACCGGGGCCACATCCGACACGGTGCCGTCAATGTCCGGCCCGGCATCGGTTCGCTGCCCGGGAACAACCGTTTGTGAAGAAGGACGATAGGTTCCCTTTTTCGGGGGAAGCACAATCTTTCCATCGGCAGCTAATCTCTCCAAAAGC
>PWVN01000281.1 GCA_003561835.1 Syntrophomonadaceae bacterium | reverse complement strand
AGGTTCGAGATGAGAGGTTCGAGATGAGAGGTTCGAGATGAGAGGTGCGAGGCGCGAGGTGCGAGGTGCGAGGGGCGAGGTGCGAGGCGCGAGGCGCGAGGCGCGAGGTGCGAGGCGCGAGGCGCGAGGTAGGAGGGGCCTAGGTGGGCAGATAAAAACCTCGAACCTAGAGCCTCGAACCTAGAGCCTCGAACCTCGAATCTCTAAAAACCTCGAACCTAGAGCCTAGAGCCTAGAGCCTCGAACCTCGAATCTCTAAAAACCTCGAACCTAGAACCTAGAATCTAGAACCTCTATCCTGTATACTGGAACCCATCTGCCAACCACGATTCCCACACCAGATGGCACGCCTGCTCTGCCCTCTGTCCTCAGCTATAGGGAACGGTTCAACAACAAAGTGAACACTTCTCTGTAAGAATCCCCATGCAGGCACAGAATCTACGAGAGGTTTTGCCATGATGGTTGTCTTTGTTATTGATAAACCGTTCCTAGGAGAGATTTTTCCATGAATGAAACCAAACATTGCCGCCTATTGATTCTCGGTTCTGGCCCCGCCGGTTACACCGCAGCGGTCTACGCCGCCCGCGCCAACCTCAACCCGGTGCTAATTACCGGCATGGAGCAGGGGGGGCAGCTCACCACCACCACCGAGGTTGATAACTGGCCGGGTGACCACGAGGGGGTGCAGGGACCGGAGCTGATGGAGCGGATGCGCAAACATGCCGAGCGTTTTGGTACCGAGATCCTCTTCGACCACATCCACACCACCCGCCTGACCGAACGCCCGTTTCAACTGGTAGGCGACCAGGCAACCTACACCTGCGACGCGCTAATTATCGCCACCGGTGCCTCGGCGATGTATCTCGGCATGGAGTCGGAAGAGAAGTTTAAGGGGCGCGGAGTCTCGGCCTGCGCCACCTGCGACGGTTTTTTCTACCGCAACCAGAAGGTTGCCGTAATCGGTGGCGGCAACACCGCCGTTGAAGAGGCGCTCTACCTCGCCAATATCGCCTCCGAGGTGGTCGTCGTCCACCGCCGCGACCAGTTCCGCTCCGAAAAGATTCTCTCCGACCAGTTACGCGCCAAGGCGGAGAACGGCAACGTCACCCTCGAACTCGATGCGGTACTCGAAGAGGTGCTGGGGGACAACTCCGGGGTGACCGGAATGCGGATTCGCAACGTAAAAAATAACCAGACCAAAGAGATCGAGCTACAAGGAATCTTTATCGCCATTGGCCACAAACCCAACACCGCCATTTTTGGCGATCAGTTGGCGATGGAGGGGGGCTACCTCAAGGTGCAGAGCGGTACCCAGGGGAACGCCACCCAGACCAGCATTGCCGGGATCTTTGCCGCAGGGGATGTAATGGATCATGTCTACCGCCAAGCGATCACCTCCGCCGGCAGCGGCTGCATGGCGGCACTCGATGCCGAAAAATATCTCGATGCACTGGCGGCAAAGGGGCAGTAAGTGAGCGCCGCAACCGTTACCCTCCCCCCGATTAGCGTCCCCCCCCACCCCACTTGGCCGGCACTCACAGCGGCGCAGAAGGGGGCGCTCAAGCAGCGGATTCGGGCGCTGATGCAGCAGCGGGATGCAGTGCTGGTGGCCCACTACTACACCGACGGCGACCTGCAAGAGCTGGCCGAGGAGAGCGGCGGCTGTGTCGCCGATTCGTTAGAGATGGCCCGTTTCGGCAGTGTCCAGCAGGCGCGTACGCTGGTGGTTTGCGGGGTGCGCTTTATGGGCGAGACCGCCAAGATTCTCAATCCCGAGAAAGAGGTGCTGATGCCCGATTTGCGGGCCTCCTGCTCACTCGATGACGGCTGCCCCGCCGCGCTGTTCGCCCACTTCTGCGACCAGTACCCGGAGCATACCGTGGTGGTCTATGCCAATACCAGCGCGGCGGTAAAAGCGCGTGCCGACTGGATGGTCACCTCCGGCATCGCGCTGCCGATTGTGAAACATCTTAGCGAACGCGGCGAGAAGATCCTCTGGGCACCCGACCGCCACCTCGGGCGCTATGTCGAGAAGCTCTCCGGGGCGCAGGATATGGTCTTCTGGCCCGGCTCCTGCGTGGTGCATGAGGAGTTTAAGTCGGTCGCCCTAGAGCGCCTGCGCCGTCTCCACCCCGAAGCGGCGGTGCTGGTCCACCCCGAGTCGCCCGAATCGGTGATTGCACTGGCCGATGTCGTCGGCTCGACCACTGCGCTCATTAAGGCGGTTACCGAGCTGCCGAATGAGACCTTTATCGTTGCCACCGATGGCGGTATTTTTCATAAGATGCAGCAGCTCGCCCCCCAGAAGCGGCTGCTGGAGGCTCCTACCGCTGGCGAGGGGGCGACCTGTGTCAGTTGCGCCCACTGCCCCTGGATGGGGATGAATTCACTGCACAACCTGGCTACGCTGCTGGAGCAGGGTGGTCAGCCGATTGAGGTTTCTGCGGAGATACGGGAGAAGGCGGTGATCCCGATTCGCCGAATGCTCGACTTTGCCGCTGCCCAGAAGCGCGTTTGAGGGAGTCTGTTGCACGGGGTGCGACCCAAAGTAATGCTTTGGGCAGCACGACACGACTTCGGAAAGAGGTCGTAGGTCGCTCTTGGGGCGACAGGTAGCCTGAAGCGCCGCACTACAAGGCCTTGCGCATCGGTTTGAGGCGCACCCTGTTGCATGAGAGGTGCGGAATGTGGGTTATTGATCACCCCGCGCATCGGTTTGAGGCGCACCCTGTTGCATGAGAGGTGCGGAATGTGGGTTATTGATCACCCCTTATCCATCTTACCAATCGCGCACGAGACAAACGACTTCGCCGTGGCTCCGAACTTCTCCAGCGAGTTGAGATCCTCATCCGCCATCGGGTAACCGAGGGAGATTAACTTCCTCCGCAGCTCCTCCATGCGCTCTTCCTCCACCTCCAGGGTAATCGTGCGTGGCTCGCTCTCCAAGTCCACCGCCACCTCGCCGAACGACTCCTGTAACGATTTTTTCAGGGTATTGGCGCAACCGCCACATTTTACGTTGAGTACTTCAAAGGTCTGTTTCATGGTGTGGTCTCTTGGTTGGAAGCGGGGATTAACCCAGGGTTGAAGATTGGTCGCGATTTTTGGGGATTGCAGTAGGTTGGGGTGAGCTTGCGAACCCCAACGGCTACGACACGGCGCGGGGTGTTGGGGTTCCTGCGTTACCCCAACCTACCCTACTGTAGGCGGTCGAGGTGACCGGAACGATGAGGATTGCCGTAGGTTGGGGTGAGCTTGCGAACCCCAACGGCCACGACACGGCGTGGAATGTTGGGGTTCCTGCGTCACCCCAACCTACCCTACTGTAGGCGGTCGAGGTGACCGGAACGATGAGGATTGCAGTAGGTTGGGGTGAGCTTGCGAACCCCAACGGCTACGACACGGCGCGGGGTGTTGGGGTTCCTGCGT
>PWVN01000056.1 GCA_003561835.1 Syntrophomonadaceae bacterium | reverse complement strand
GGCGAAGCGGCCCAGGTCCACGGGATTTCCGTAGATGAAATCCTGGAGAAGTTGAACAGCCTCTAAACCCTGCCCGCGAAGAACCGCTGTACCCATGTACGGCGGTTTTTTTGTTTTCCCTCCTGAAGCTTTGGCGCCTCCGGTGTATAAAGTGGAAATACTAAGCAAAACTAAGGGAAGAGGAGGGATATCCATGGCCAAGACGCTCAAGCGGATCAAACGGGAACTGGTTTCCGACGGCGCCAAACGGAAGGCCCTGAGGGAACTGGGGTATCTGGAAAAGGTAAAGGACGGGGGTTGGAACTCCCTGACCTCCAAGGAATGCGGCCGGGTGGGAGGGCTGGTGAGCCGGGAGAAAAAAAAGAAAACCGCTGTCCGCTGACGCCTTTCCTTACCCCGGGGAATATGCTATAATTTTCTTGTTCGAAGGGGAGGAGGGAGACGCATGAAGAGGCATTTTCTGACCATCAAGAAGGGTACCTGGCACCGGGAAGGGAAGGAAAAGGGCTGCGGCGAGTGCCAGACGTCCTGCCAGTCCGCCTGCAAGACCTCCTGCACGGTGGGCAACCAGGCCTGCCTGCAGGAAACCCGAAAAAAGTAGTCTCGGACTACTTTTTTCGTTAGTGGGGGAAAAAGGAGCGAAAAAAAAGGAGCTTATACCGTGATCCACAGCTTTTCCTTTGACGGGCTTCACCTGGTCCTGGACGGAGGGAGCGGTTCTCTCCACGTCGTGGATGCAGGGGCCCTGAAAGCCATCGGCCTGTACGAAGAGGGCCATTCCCTGGGAGAAATCGCCCGCCGGATGGAGGGGGCCGTCCCCCGGGTGGACGAATTCATGGAGGAATTTGCCGGGCTCATTGCGGACAACCTTCTCTTCGCCCCCCCTGCACCACCCCCCCGAACCCGGGGCGAGGGGGTCGTCAAGGCCCTCTGCCTGCATGTGGCCCATGACTGCAACCTGCGCTGCCGCTACTGCTTTGCCGGCCAGGGGAGTTTCCTGGGGGAGAGGGCCCTGATGCCGGCGGAGACGGGGTTTTTGGCGGTTGATTTTCTGCTCGAGCGCTCGGGGGGGCGGCAGAACATCGAGATCGATTTTTTGGGCGGGGAGCCCCTGCTGAACTTTCCCGCCATCCGGGCCATCACCGCATACGCCGAGGCCAGGGCCCGGGAGCGGGGAAAAAGGTTCAAGTTCACCCTGACCACCAACGGCCTCCTGCTGACGGGGCAGCGGGCCCGCTACTTCAAGGAGAAGGGGTTCAGCGTGGTGTTGAGCCTGGACGGCCGGCCGGAAATCCACGACGGCATGAGGCCCCTGATCCGGGGAGGGGGGAGTTTCGTCCGGGTTTACCAAAACATCCGGGCCTTTACCCGGAGGTTTGACAGCTACACCATCCGGGGGACCTACACCCGGGAAAACCTGGATTTCACCCGGGACGTGGCCTTCCTGGCGGAGCAGGGTTTCAAAAACATCTCCCTGGAACCGGTGGTGGGGGAGGAGGGTCGGGACTTTGGCCTGCGCCTCTCTGATGCCCCCCGGCTTCTCCGGGAGTACGAGAAGCTGACCCGCTACTACATAAAGGAGAAGGAGGCGGGCCGGCCCTTTACCTTCTTTCACTTCCTCCTGGACCTGGAGGGAGGCCCTTGCCTGGAAAAACGGGTCAAGGGCTGCGGTGCGGGGACGGAATACCTGGCGGTGACCCCGGAGGGGCACCTGTACCCCTGCCACCAGTTCGTGGGGGAGGAGGCCTTCAAACTGGGAGACCTGACGGCGGGGGAATGGCACCCCTCCCGGGCCGAGGCCTTTGCCGACGCCAACGTCTACACCAAGGAGGCCTGCACCTTCTGCTGGGCTCGCTTTTACTGCGGGGGCGGCTGCCACGCCAACAACCACAAACGCCGGGGCAGCCTCCGGGATGTGGACGAGCTGGGCTGCCTCCTGGAGAAGAAACGGCTGGAATGCGCCCTGTACCTGAAGGCCCGGGAAGCCCTGGGGCCGGCGGGGGTGCAGCCGGCAGCCCCCGGGCCGTCTTAGGAGCTGTCTTAGGAGCCCTCCCGGGAACCAAGGGCCCGGGCCCGGGCAGCCGGCAATCTGCCGGGAAAGTAAAAAATTCAAGCCTGACCCCGGAAAATTTCAAGACCCCAAAGGAGGGATCCCCGTGGACCTGGTGGAGTACGGCCTGGAGAAGGAACTGGCGGAGAAGGCCCCCCTGGCGGAGCGGATGCGGCCCCGCACCCTGGAGGAGTTTGTGGGCCAGGGGGACCTGGTGGGGCCGGGAAGCCTGCTCCGGAAGGCCATCGAGGAGGACACCCTGTCGTCCCTCCTCTTTTTTGGCCCCCCGGGGACGGGGAAGACGGCCCTGGCCCGGGTCATCGCCCGCCACACCCGGGGGACCTTCAAACGGTTGAACGCCGTCATGTCCGGCGTCCAGGACATCCGCCGGGTCATCGAGGGGGCCAGGAAGGAACTGGCCCTGGAGGGCCGCCGGACCCTTCTCTTCATCGATGAGATCCACCGCTTTCACAAGGGCCAGCAGGATGCCCTGCTGCCCGCCGTGGAGTCGGGGGTCCTGATCCTCATCGGCGCTACCACGGAAAACCCCTACTTCACCATCAACACGCCCCTCCTCTCCCGCTCCCGGGTCTGCGTCTTCGAGCCCCTTACGCCCGAAGACATCCAATCCATCGTCCAGAAAGCCCTGGAAGACCTGGAGCGGGGCCTGAAGCGCTTCCGGCCCCGCCTGGAGGAAGAGGCCCTCCGCCACCTGGTGGGCTCCAGCGACGGTGACGCCCGGCGGGCCTTGAATGCCCTGGAGCTGGCGGTGGTGACGGCCCCGGAGGGGGAGGGGGGAGAAAGGGTGGTGGGCCTGGCCCACATGGAAGGGGCCCTCCAGAAGAAATATTTGCGCTACGACCGGGACGGGGACAACCACTACGATGTGATCTCCGCCTTTATCAAATCCATCCGGGGGTCGGACCCCGATGCCGCCCTCTACTGGATGGCCCGGATGCTGGAGGCGGGGGAGGACCCCAACTTCATCTGCCGGCGCATGATCATCAGCGCCGCCGAAGACGTGGGCAATGCGGACCCCCACGGGCTCCAGGTGGCGGTCTCCGCCGCCCAGGCCGTCCAGATGGTGGGGCTGCCCGAAGGCCGCATCCCCATGGCCCAGGCCGCCGCCTACCTGGCCTGCGCCCCCAAGAGCAACGCAGCCTACCTGGGGATCGGCAAGGCCCAGGAATGCGTAAGGTCCACGGGGACCCTGCCCGTCCCGCCCCACCTGCAAAGCGGCGAGTATTCCGGGGCCAAGGACCTGGGCCACGGGAAGGGCTACCTCTACCCCCACGACTATCCCGGGGGCCATGTGAAGCAGCACTACCTGCCGGAGGAAGTGAGGAACCGGCGGTTCTATGCCCCCAAGGACCTGGGATGTGAGAAGGCCCTGGGGGAAAGACTAAGAG
>PWVN01000077.1 GCA_003561835.1 Syntrophomonadaceae bacterium | reverse complement strand
TGTTACCTCCTCGTTTGTGCTCTTATGATATCGTTACCAATGTACACGATTAGGAATGTAATAAGTCCTATGAGAGCGAGTCGCAGTATAGACGGTTCAGGCATTAGCTTCTCAATTATATACAATGATATTCCTGCTAAGTAACCTGTTATGATTGCGGCGGTAATAGCATCATCTATTCTCGACATCTTGCGACCTCCTTTAGTCTAAGTCTTCTATGAAGGACTTGAAATCGTGTATATTGCTTATTGCATCCATTTCTTTTTCAAGGTATTCAGAGATGTCTTCGTATTCTTCGTCCCACATGAAATCGAGCATCGTTTGGGTTCCTGCCCATATTCCGTTGCTGTGATCGAAGTGTGTTATTGCTTTCTTTGAGATGTCTGTCTCTTTTCTGATGAATGGGAGCGGGTTCCAGTTGTCCATGTATGTATGGAAAGTTATGTTGTACTTGGAGACTTTGGCATCCCAACCACCGCACATGATATCGTCTAAGATTGAGAATAGCTTTATGCGCTTGTCTTCTGGTATGGATGTTAGGGATATAGTAAAACTTGCACTGGAGCTGTTAGATATAAAACCATTATGTATTTTCATTTTGTTATCCGTCGTAGAATGATTCAGAATACCAATTGACTTTATCGGCTAGGTCTTGTGGGAGTCTTTCTTTTGCTCTTTCCATAAACTCATCTTTTGTCTCGAGGCCACGCATGTTTGAGTAGAAAGCATTTTCAAAGTCGCCGAATGCGATTAGTCCGATGTAGTATCTTTGACGGAATGACATTGGATCTCCTCTAACTGTTTCGAGATCGCGCTGTTCGGAGAACTCGAAGATGTCTTGTTCTACTAGTTCTTCGAATTCTTCTCGGTTCTCGACCTCGATGCCATAAATCTGGAAGCTTACACTGGAACTGTTTGATACGAAACCGCTGCGTACTTTCATGATTTTTTCCTTTTATTAAAGAGTAGAAGCTACTATATAAATAAGTAATCCGAGATTGGCAATCACAAGCATTACTGCAACATAGATAAGTAGTGCTATAAGAATTATGAATGGCAAATCGCTCACTGTTCTTTACCACCTTTGTATTGTCATTTCGGCTTCTACAGCTTTGAGGTATATTTCACGGTTCTCTAGAAACTCGCGTGCGTTTACGTTATAGGTTTCTATGATGTACTGCTCGACACCCTGTTTATGTAGCTTGAATTTGCCTTCTGCGTAACCTTGCTCGGCCCACGATTGAGACATGTAAGTGAGTACGCGATTGGAGTCGGGGGTGTCGCGTAGAGTTAGATATCGACTTTTAGTTGTACCTCTGGCTATAAGGTTTTCGTTTATATCCATTATAAGCCACAAGAGTTCTTGGACTATTATATCGGGCGAGAAGGAGTGGAATAAGTACGGGTCTTTCTCAAATTTGATAGGGTCTATATCTACGACAAAACTACTGGAGTCTTTGTCGATTTCAAGATATCCTGATAATTCATGTCGCATAAAATCACTCTCCTTGGGTGAATTTTGGGGTTAATGTTTATACTGGAATATCACCACCGCGATGATATTGCGTTACCGCTAACCCCCAATCCAGTTAAAAACTAGGAGGGAAACTAGGTGGGAGTAATACTCCCTTTTTATTCGTCAGTAAGAATTTGGGATCTACATCTAGGACACTCGTAGTAGATGTAGCCTGCATGTTCTTTCTTGTCCATATTATTGTGTTTGCAACGAGGGCATGACATTTTAAATCCTCCTAAAATATGGATGGTTAGATTTAGATTGGACGCTATTTGGTTGTTAAAACAGGGCAAGGAATCAGTAATGGGGTGCCTGTTGGAAAGATAACCCACCACCTTCGGCCCTGTAAGTGGACCCGCCTGGATTTGCACCAGGGACCACCCGGTTATGAGCCGGACGCTCTCTCTGCTGAGCTACGAGTCCTCTGTTGGTGGGCTGTGCCGGAATTGCACCAGCGACCTTGGGTTTAAAAGACCCCTGCTCTTCTAACTGAGCTAACAGCCCATAGGTATATTATAGCACACCCGGAGGGATTCGAACCCCCAACCGCTGGTTTTGGAGACCAGTTGCCTACCAGTTGGCGACGGGTGCATAATTGTTATGGCCCTACCACCAGTTGCGATAATGGAATAAGCACTTTGGTTACGTTCTCTTCGTACAAACAGTGCGGTACTCCATTCTCGGACCTTGCTTCAATATAACCTGCGTTTTTACAGATGTTATTGGCTACGCTTTGTTTAGTATATTGAAAAGTGTAAAATATAGTTACAAGTATAATAGCAATAAAACAAATTATAACAACAATGGAATCTGATTTCGACATTGCAATTATACCTCTAATCTACTTCTAATAGAACTAACAACCATTATAGATCTTATTAACAGGCCTCTTATACTTGTCAATTCTGTAGATAGAGGGGTATTAGGCTCTATCTCGTTATAAGATTGATCTTCGAAGCTGTCTTGTTTTTCCCTCAAGATTAAGTAAAGCCGCTTTTCTAGGTCTAGAATGGTGCCATTGAGATCGTCTGCTACTGCTTGTAGCGAGTCCACGATTTCCATTATCTCGCTACGACTTTCACTGGTTACAAACCCTTCAGCATCTTTTCTAGACACATTGAAAGTGTTAGACATTTATGATTCTCCTTTGTTTGTGGAGATGAGCGGAATCGAACCGCTGTCCAAGGCTTTCGAACTCGTGGAGTTCCAGATTGACACAAGCGCATTTCTCTATACAGTCCACTCTAGTAACCTTGTCGAGACCTTTCATCCCCAGATGTATTTTACATGAATTAGGATGATTTAGCAAAGAGTTCTGTACTAAGTGTATTTGTTGTACCCACAAGAGATGTAACGACGGAAACTATGATTGCTTGGGTCCATGTGAATTCAGGAAAGAAGTAAGCTACTTGATGTCCATTGACTAGAACAAAGGCTTCTACTGCTATCATTAGCGGCAGTAAAATTATTAGTGCAGAACATGTTAGCGTACCCATTATGTTCTTGGAAGGTTCTGTTATGGCAATCACAGCCATAAAAAGGAGGATTAGTACGATGACGATAATTACTGATAGCAATATTGCTGCTACAGTGAATAGCGCGGACGAGATTGCTATGGAAAGAAACTCGCTATTATTGATCGGGGTTATTTCTATTTGGAAGACCATAACCGCCAACGTAAATATGATAAAAGTAATTATGATGTTAGTTATTAGTTTCAATTTAATCTCCTTTTGTTTTTGAGAGCACAGGTAGGATTCGAACCTACAACGTGATTTACGGTTTGGAGCCAACACTATCATACCATAACGTTCAATGTTATATCATATCTTGTTATTCTTGACTAGTACTGAACAACGATACTGCTGTGCTCTCATACCCAGGGGTGGGACTCGAACCCACGACCTCTCCTTCCACATAGGATAACCGATCATCTGCGACCCATTTT
>PWVN01000092.1 GCA_003561835.1 Syntrophomonadaceae bacterium | reverse complement strand
TCGTCATCGCCGGAAGCAAAGACAGCAGCACGAGTCTGGAATTGGCCCGTTATTTCAGCAGTACTCCGATGAGAAGTGTTAAGGTAAAGGTGATTTTAAACGACCTGGATTTGATTAACTGCATGAAGGATTCCTATCCCGGCATCACATGGGTTTATGGGGAGTTAACGGGTCAAAATTTGCTCAAAAAAACCAACATAGACCAGGCCGACGTTTTTATCGGAGGCACCGGAAGTGATGAACTAAACCTGTTTACTGCCACATTAGCAAAAAAGCTGGGGGCAAAGAAGACCCTGGCTATTGTATCAAAATATGATTATCCGTTACTAACCCGTGACCTTGAAATTGATAGAATTGTCACACCCACGTATAAAACCGTGGCCGAAATTTCAAAATATCTCTTCCCCAACGTGTTGGCAGGTTACTCGATCCTTCAAGGCGGCCAGTGGGAGATTACAGAAATCAGTGTTGCTGCCTTGTCTTACGCTTGTGGCAAGAAAATTACTTCGCTTACCATGCCCTCTGAAACCGATATGACTATATGCCGGGATGGTTCCATCGTTTACCCCGGCAAAGGGGAGATCTTTTTGCCCCATGACAGGGTTGTCATATTATCCCCCTTTTGTTCCACCCCGAAAATATTCAAGTTATTTGCCGAGAATTAAGTCCCCTTTTGTTATGAAAGCCTATGCAGAATTGGGCAGCAGGGTGAAGGCCGGCATGCTGGTTCTTCGATAAACGGTTGCTGAAACTGGCTCAAGGAAAAGGGGTTCCCACTTTGGGCCCTGAAGAAATGGAAGGGCAACTAGACAGCCTTTGAGCTTGACCCGAGCTTTCTTATTGCCCCCCGGAACTTGATAATGCCCTGGTTATTCTTTAGAAGGCCCCTTGCTTACTGACTCCACAAACTACAGAGGTAGGCTTCTCCGGTTAAAAAACATGATTCCCCCCAAATAGGTGGCTATCGTTACGGCCAGGAAGATTACAGCAGAAGTTAAGGAGAAATCACCGGCCACGATCTTTGCTGGGTTATACAGGGTAAAAAGGGTCAGGTTCTTCAGCCAGGATGTGTTACCCCCCACCTTGGCCAGCATATCGATGAGGAAGAAGAGAACGGGAATCCCTGCGCCCAGGGCCAGGGAATACTTTGTGTCGTTGAAGATACAGGAGAAAAAGAAGCAGATACCGCTTATGGCCAGCATCAGCAGAATCACCATCAAATTTAATTGCAGGAAAGGCCCTACAGCCAGTTGCCCGGGGTACATGCCTGCGCTCAGGGCAAAGGCTGCCAGGCCGATGAGAATCAGAAGATCTGCCGTACCGGCCACCAAGTACAACGCCTGGGTGGTGACGATGGTCAGGCGGGAGTGGGGTGTGGACAGAAGATAAGCCATGGAGCCGCTGTCCACGTGTTTGGCTACCAGCCGGTTGGCTGTTATGATGCAGTAGATCATGGGGAACATGATGGCCAGGAAACCGTAATAGTAGCCTGCCAGGAAGGAGGCCAGGTCTGTGATCAGGGCATCAAAGCCCATGGCGCTGATCAATTCAGCGGGAAGGGTCTCCAGCATTTGATTCAGGCTTTCCATGGAATCGGGGTCAAACATGGTCAGGATAATGGAGAGGTACATAAACATGATGGCCAAAAAAATGATTCCAATGATCCAGTTTGCCCTGAGGGTCGATTTGAAAAGAGGGAAGTTCATCTTAGTGTACCCCCTGACCGTAATATTTCAGGAAAACCTGCTCCAGGCTTTGGGGAAGGACATCCAATCCCTGCACCCGGCATTTCCCCAGGGTCTTTATAAAGGCGTCATAATCGGAACCCACGACAACCTCTACCTGGTTGTTCGTAACTTTGCCCAATTCCAGGCCGCCGGCCCTGATATGGTCTATGTCTTCGGGCCCTGCAACCGTGATCAGAAATACCCGCCTTTGTGCTGCTTTCAAAGAGTTGATGTCTTCCACGGCCACCAGGCGGCCTTCCCTGATGATCCCGGCCCGGTCGCAGGTACGCTCGATCTCCTCAAAGTTATGGGAGGACATCAGGACGGTCTTGCCCCGTTTCTTCTCCTCATGAATCAAATCCACGAAGATATGCTGCATCAAGGGGTCCAGGCCGCTGGAGGGTTCGTCCAGAATGTATACTGCCGGGTCATGCATAAAGGCAGCGATGACAGCCAGCTTTTGTTTCATGCCCTTGGACATCCTTTTGATCCTGGGGGTCACTTCCAGGTCGAAACGTTCGATAAGCTTTTGAGTTCTGGCATTGCTTCTAATGCCTCTCATTTCCTGCAGGAAAGAGAGAAATTGCTTCCCTGTCATCTCGTCGAAGAAGGCTATTTCGCCCGGCAGGTAACCTAAGTGTTTATTGACCTCTTGGGATTGGGTGCGGCAGTCCAGCCCTTTGATGGTGCACGTGCCCTTGTCGGCATTGGTAAACCCCATCAACTGGCGGATGGTGGTGGTTTTCCCTGCCCCGTTGGGTCCGAGGTAACCAAAAACCTCCCCCTCTGGTATAGAGAAGGTCAGGTCAAAGACCCCTTTGCCGCTCTTGTACGTCATGGTCAGATCTTTGACATCAATCAATCCCGTCACCCCCCTTTTTTGAAATATGAGTGCGGTGCAATTTCATTATATCTTTCTCCGATTCAGGCTGTCAATGCGTTTTGAAGTGAATAGTTCTTCAAATTTCAAATCTATGGTATACTGTATGCGGGTGATGACAATGGATGGGTACGTAAAACGGACGCAAAAGAAAAGGGAAGCCATACTGGCAGCAGCAAAAGAATTATTCTTTAAAGACGGTGTGGATGCTGCCGGCATGGCCGGGATTGCAAAAAAAGCCGGTGTTTCCCAGGTGACCATCTACAACTATTTTGGCAGCAAAGAGGGGCTCATCAGGGAGGTCATGCTTGATTATATGGCTGAGAAAATTAGTGAATTCGATGCGCTCCTGGCCAGCAGCCTGCCCTTTCCGGAAAAGATAGAGAAGATGCTGTTCAACAAAAAGGCCCATGCCAGGGAGGCACAGGAAAAAGGATTTCTGCAGGCCAAGTCTCTTCGAGACCCGGTCCTATGGGAAATTCTCGATGAATTTGGCCAAAAGAAAGCACTGCCGGCCATGATGGAGTTGATCCGCCAGGGACAGCGGGAAGGTTATGTGGATGAAAATATCTCCATGGCGGCTATCCTGCAGTACTTCAATGCCTTTAAACACATCATGATGCAACCCGGGTTCTTTGACAGGGAAAACGAAGCTCTGCGGATGGAATTGGCGAACTTGTTCTTTTACGGAATTCGGGGCTGCCCGGAGAAGCCTTTGAAAAATTCATGAACCTGCGAATTGATGGAGTGAAAGGAAGGGCGGGTTACGGTGTCAAACTATGATGAGTTCAGGAAGAAGTTGTATACCATTATCTTTGAAGCGGACACACCGGCGGGGAAGGCCTTCGATGTTCTTCTGTTGAT
>PWVN01000002.1 GCA_003561835.1 Syntrophomonadaceae bacterium | reverse complement strand
CGTAGCGAACCTTGTCCCGCAGGTCCCGGATCTCGTCGATGCCCCGGTTGGGCGCGGCGTCGATTTCCAGCACATCCACTCCCCGGCCTTCCATAATCTCCAGGCAGGCGGGGCACCGGCCGCAGGGCTCGCCCCGGCTGAGGTCCTCGCAGTTGACGGCCCGGGCCAGGATTTTGGCCGTGCTGGTCTTCCCCGTCCCCCGGGGGCCGCAGAAGAGGTAGGCGTGGGAGAGTTTTTCCCGGGTCAGGGCGTTGACCAGGGTGCGGGTGATGTGGTCCTGGCCGATCAGATCGGCAAATTTTTTCGGCCTGAAGGCGCGGTACAGGGACAGGTAGGCCAAGATATTCTCCCTTCTTCCATAAAAAACGTTATCCGTGCAAGCATATATATCTTCTAGGAAGCTTTTCCTTTTTCCTGCTCCCCTAACCAATTGGCTCAGGGGAAACTTCTCTTCCGGCGAGCTATTATAAATTTTAGAATCATTCTAGTTTTTTATGTTTCTGCCCGGGCAAAAGAGGATTTCCCCCGCCCGTGTAGAAGACTTAAAATAAAAAGAAGAAAGACAGGAGGTGGAGGCCTTTGGAAGCGAACGTGACAGAAATCCGCTGGCACGCCCGGGGCGGGCAGGGAGCTGTTACCGCGGCCAAGACTTTGGCAGAAATGTCCCTGACCAAGGACATGTTTTTTCAGGCCTTTCCGGAGTACGGCCCGGAACGGATGGGGGCACCCATCCAGTGCTTCAACAGGCTGAGCGAAAAACCGATTTCAACTTACTGCGGGGTAACGGAACCGGAAATCGTGGTGGTGGTAGACCCCACCCTGCTGGAAGTCGTGGATATCACCGTCGGCCTGGCGCGGGACGGAGTCATCATCATCAACAGCGAAAAAGCGCCTGCCAAAATTCGTGAAGCTTTTAACATTCCCGGGAGGAAAATCTATACCATCGATGCGACCACCATATCCATCGAGTCCCTGGGCCGTTTTATGCCCAACGTCCCCATCCTGGGGGCCCTGCTGAAGGTGACGGGGCTGTTGACCCTGGATGAGGCTTCCGATTTTCTGCGAAAGTCCTTTGCCAAGAAGTTCTCCGAAAAAGTGGTG
Source organism: Syntrophomonadaceae bacterium (assembly GCA_003561835.1). Taxonomy (GTDB): domain Bacteria; phylum Bacillota; class Dethiobacteria; order PWVN01; family PWVN01; genus PWVN01. Next base: position 11,893 of record PWVN01000002.1, on the reverse strand, counting down.
GAGGGGAACCTGAAAGCGCTTAAGAGGGCTTTCGAGGAGGTGAAGAGCGAATGACGTGGGATTATTCCGATATGAAGAAGTGGGGCTGGCAGAAGCACCCCCGGGGGGCGGTCATTCCCCAGGCCGGTACCGCCGATGACTACAAGACGGGCGGCTGGCGGTCCCAGCGTCCCGTCCTGGACAAGGAAAAGTGCATCAACTGCTTCTTCTGTTTCATCTACTGCCCCGATACCGCCATCGTGGTGGAAGAGGAGGACATGAAGGGATTCAACCTAAAGCACTGCAAGGGCTGCGGCATCTGTGCCCATGAATGCCCAAAAGACGCCATCGCCATGGTGGATGAAATAAAAGCCAAACAGCAGGATGAAGCTGCTTCGGCTTAGAAAGAGGAAAGGAGGAATACGGATTGCAAAGAACCGTAGCAGTTGTAGGCACTGACGCGGTGGCCGAGGCCATGCGTCAAATCAACCCCGACGTGGTCCCCGCATACCCCATCACGCCCCAGACGGCCATCGTGGAAACCTTTTCCGAGATGGTGGCCGACGGCAAAGTGGAGTCCCTGCTGATCAACGTAGAAAGCGAGCACAGCGCCATGAGCGCCGGCATCGGGGCTGCCGCCGCCGGCGGCCGGGTCATGACAGCCACCTCTTCCCAGGGGCTGGCCCTCATGTGGGAGATGCTCTATATCGCCTCCGGGCTCCGTCTGCCCATCGTCCTGGCCAATGTGAACCGCTCCCTGTCGGCCCCCATCAACATCCACTGCGACCACAGCGACAGCATGGGTGCCAGGGACAGCGGCTGGATACAGCTTTTTTCCGAAAACGGCCAGGAGGCCTATGACAATACCCTGCAGGCCGTGCGGATTGCCGAGCACCCTGAGGTGAAGCTGCCCGTCATGGTCCTGCTGGACGGCTTTATCATCAGCCATTCCGTCGACCGGATGGATTTTTTGGAGGATGAGAAGGCCAAGAAATTTGTGGGGGAGTATGTCCCCGAAAACCCCCTGCTGGATGCCAAAAACCCCGTGACCTGGGGGGCCTTTGACGGCCTCTACGGCCACTACTTCGAATTCAAGAGGGCCCAGCAGCAGGGCATGCTGAACGCCCCGGCCGTCATCAAGATGGTCGGTGAGGAATACGGCAAAATTTCCGGCCGCCCCTACGGCTTCTTCGAGGAATACCAGATGGAAGACGCGGAGTTTGCCGTGGTGGCCTTGGGATCCGCCGCCGGCACCATCCGGGAGGCGGTGGACAACGCCCGCTGTGCCGATATGAAGGTGGGTATGATCAAGCTCCGGATGTACCGCCCCTTCCCTGCCGCGGAGCTGGTGCAGGCCCTCTCCCGGGTAAAGGCGGTGGGTATCTTTGACCGTTCCGACACCTTCGCCGGCGCCATGGGGGGCCCGGTCTTCGTGGAGATCCGCTCCGCCTTCTACGAATCGGCGGTGAAGCCCCTCATGAGCAACTACATCTACGGCCTGGGAGGCCGGGATTTGAGTTTTGGCCTCATCGAAAAGGCCTTCTCGGAACTGGATGATGCGGCCAGGACCGGGGTGGTCAAGGAAAAAGTCAACTACCTGGGCCTGCGGGAAGGGGAGGTGGAATAAATGGCAGTGAAGCTGAAAGATCTGACAAAAAACAAGGAGTGGTTGACGGGCGGCCACCGGATGTGCGCCGGCTGCGGCGCTCCCACGGCCGTACGGCAGATTCTCCTGGCCGCACCCCAGGACACCAACCTGGTGGTCTGCAACCCCACAGGCTGCATGGAAGTATCCACCACCATCTATCCCTACACTTCCTGGAGGGCCTCCTATATCCACAGTGCCTTTGAAAACGCCGCCGCCACCATCTGCGGTGTGGAAACGGCCTACAACGCCCTGAAAAAGCGGGGCAAGATTGAGGACGATTATCACTTCGTGGCCTTCGGCGGCGACGGCGGCACTTACGACATCGGCTTCCAGGCCCTCTCGGGGGCCCTGGAGCGGGGCCACCGCATGCTGTATGTCTGCTACAACAACGAGGCCTATATGAACACGGGGATTCAGCGCTCCGGCGCCACCCCCTACGGGGCCTGGAGCACCACCAGCCCCTTCGGGAGTGAAAGCATCGGCAAGGCGCAAAACCGCAAGGACCTGACGGCCATCGTGGCGGCCCACAATATCCCCTATGCCGCCCAGGCCTCCATCCACAACTGGCGGGACGTGGCCCAGAAGGCCCAAAAGGCCTTTGCCGTCCAGGGGCCCTCCTTTATCAACATCATGGCCCCCTGCCACCGGGGTTGGCGCTACCCCATGGAGAGGACGGTGGAGCTGGCCAAGCTGGCCTTCGAGACCTGCATCTGGCCCCTCTACGAGGTGGAGGAAGGCGGGTGGAAACTGACGGCCAAGCCCCGGCAGAAGAAGCCCGTGGAGGAGTTCCTCAAGACCCAGGGCCGCTTCCGCCACCTTTTCACCCCGGAAAACGAGGGTCAAATCCAGGTGATCCAGGACTTCGTGGACCGGGAGTGGGAAACTCTGCTGAAGCGCTGCGGCGAGGCCTAGGAACTCGCCCGGGGCCCACGGCTGCGCAGTCCCCGTGAAGGCTAAAGGCCGCTGGCTTTAAGCGGCTTCAGATAACCGGACAGCCGTTGCGCTAAAGGACAAAGGATGCAAAAAAGGAGGGGGTTTGCGAGAAACCCTCTCCTTTTTGCTCCGATAAATACTGGCCGTGCACCTGCCTTTGACTTAGCCCACCAGGCGATACCCTGGCAGGTGGCTCGAATCAGGCTCTCCCGGGGCACCCGCAGAGACCTGTTTACCGCTGCTTCCTTCCGGACCTGACGGGGTTCACAGATTTGCGCCGCCCGGGACCCAACCGTCAACACTCCTTACCGGGGCCGGCCCTGACAGGCTGAAGCCGGGGGCGAGGATTTAAACCCTGCTATAGCGGGTTGCAGGTTCAGGGCACCGCTACCTCCCCGTCTAGCACGGCCAATCTCGCTGACAAAATAAATGGCGGAGAGAGAGGGATTCGAACCCTCGAGACGAGGTTTTTCCCCGTCTACTCGCTTTCCAGGCGAGCGCCTTCGTCCAACTCAGCCATCTCTCCGCAGGGCAATAAGTATTATACACTATTTTATCCGATTAATAAAGGGGTGGAAAAAAGTGTTTTTGCTGGGGACCTCTTAAAACTCTCAGAGCTCTCAGACTCTCATGCCCCCTCATTTTTGCAAAGATGCCCCCATCGTCCGGCCGCTGTCCCTACCGGCCTCAAGGCCCCGGCCGGCCCACGATCTCCCCCAGGAGCCCGCCTTCCAGGTTCCCCCCGCTGATGATGACGACGATGTTTTTCCCCGTAAAGACGGGGGAGCGGCCCAGGAGGGCAGCGATACCCAGGGCCCCTGAAGGCTCCGCCACCAGCTTCTCCTCGGTCAGGAGCAGCCGCACCCCTTCGCGGACTTCCTCTTCCTCCACCGGGATCAGTTCATCTATGCACTCCCGGGCCATACGATAGGGAATCTCTCCCACACCCCCCATGACGGCGTCGCAGATGCTGGGCCGGATGGGGTACTCCCGGTACCATTTCCCTTCGGTCAGGGAGGCGATCATCGCCGGGCAGGCCCTGGTCTGGACCCCGATGACCCTGACGGAGGGCTTCATCCTCTTCAAAACCACCCCGATGCCGGTGATGAGGCCGCCGCCCCCCACCGGGACCACCACCGTATCCAGGGCCGGATTCTCCTCCAGGATCTCCAGGGCTATGGTTCCCTGGCCGGCGATGACCTCCACATCGGAGCAGGGGTCGATGTAGGTGAGGTCTTCCCGGGCCAGAAATTCGTCGGCGGCCCGCTGGGTCTCGTTGTAGTCCTCCCCCGTGATGACGGCCTCTGCCCCATGGCGGCGGATCCTGTCCACCTTGGAGAGGGGCGTTCGGACGGGCACGAAAACCCTGGCGGGGATGCCGCCCAGGAGGCGGGCAGCCAGGCTGACCCCCGCCCCGTGGTTGCCGGAGGATACGGTGAGGATGCCCCGGGCCTTCTCTGCGGGGTTTAAGGAGGCCACCTTGTTGATGGCCCCCCTTATCTTGAAACTCTTCACCGTCTGGTGGCATTCCAGCTTGAGGGAGACGCGGCGTTCCCCCCGGCTGAAAAAGGGGGACACCTCCAGGGGTGTCCGGTAAATATAGGGCTGCAGCCGCTTCCGGGCTGCCAGCACATCTTCCAGGGTAACCAGGTCCTGCTTACCTTCAACCATGTCTTGCCCCCCATCCGGGGGTATAGGGACCGCCCTTTACCCCCATAAAATCCTTTCCACCGCTTCCCGCATTTCTCCCCTGGTGCAGCGGGCCCGGTGGCGGACCGGCAGCTTCTCCAGGGCCTTCAGGGCTTCTGGAACCGGGGTGCCGCTGCAGGTGCTTAAGTTTTTCAGCAGAGTAAAGTCCTCCTCCCCCGTCGGCAGTCCCAGGGAGGTCATGACATCCCGGGCGAATTTGTAGGGACTGGCAGTGGACAGGATAATGGCCGGGGTATCCTCCCGCCACTCCTTCCTGTACTTCTGCCAGACAGAATAAGCCACTGCCGTATGGGGGTCCATAACGTAGCCCGCTTCCCGGAAAACCCGCAGGATGGCCGCCCCCGCCTCCTCATCCGAAGCATGCCCCGCAGCGAAATCCTTAAGGTTGGCGGCTGTCAGGGGCGGGATCCGGTACCGGCCCTCCCGGCTGAGCTCATCCATCAGGCGGGTCACCGCTTCCCCGTCCCGGCCCGAAGCCTGGTAGAGGAGCCGCTCCAGGTTGCTGGAAACCAGGATGTCCATGGATGGCGACATGGTGGTAAGCAGCTCCCGGCGCCGGTCGTAGACCCCGGTGGCGAAGAAATCTGCCAGAACCCTGTTTTCATTGGCGGCACACAAGAGAGTCCCGACGGGCAGCCCCATCATCTTGGCGTAGAAACCGGCCAGGATGTTGCCGAAGTTCCCCGTGGGCACGACAAAGACCACCGGGTCCCCCAGGGAGATATCCCCCGCGGCGCAAGCCTGCAGGTACGCATGGAAGTAGTAGGCCACCTGGGGAATCAGCCGGCCCACATTGATGGAATTTGCCGAGGAAAAACGGTATCCGCGCCGGTCCATCCGGGAGGCCAGGCCCGCATCGGCAAAGATCTCCTTCACACCTCCCTGGGCATCGTCGAAATTCCCCTCGATGCCGATGACATGGGTGTTGTCCCCCTCCTGGGTGACCATCTGGCGTTTTTGCATGGCGCTGACGCCCTGTTCCGGGTAAAAAACGATGACCCGGGTCCCCGGGATGCCGGCGAACCCCTCCAGGGCTGCCTTGCCCGTATCCCCTGAGGTGGCTGTCAGGATGACCACCTCCCTGTCCACCCCTTCCTTGCGGAGGGCCGTGGACAGGAGATAGGGCAGAAGGGTCAGGGCCATGTCCTTGAAGGCCAGGGTGGGGCCGTGGAAGAGCTCCAGGAAGAGGGTTCCGGCCCTCTTGGTCAGGGGTGCGATGCCGGGGACAGAGAACTTTTCCCCGTAGGCCCCCTGGATGCAGGCCGTAAGTTCCGCCTCCGTATAATCCGGGAGGAAGGGCTTCATGACGTGGTACGCCCTGCCCCGGTAGTCGAGGGGCAGCAGGTCTTCAAGGGTAATATCCAGTTTTGGTATGCGTGACGGCACATAGAGGCCGCCGTCCCCGGCGATGCCGGAGATGATGGCCTCCGCCGCCGCGGCCCTTTTCCCACCGCCCCGGGTGCTTTGGTAGTAGAACTCCTGCATGGGATTTTCCTCCTAGTCCAATTCCCCCGTCAAAAAGAAATCCATCAGCCGGTAGCCTTCGGGAAAGTACAGGCCCGTGGAACCGGCCTGGACCTCGTCGTAAGACTGGTCTACCTCCCGGGGCCGCCGGCTGTCATAGATGAGAAAGGGGACGGGGTCTTTGGTGTGGGTGCGCAGGGACAGGGGGGTGTAGTGGTCGGGGAGCACCATGAGTCGGTAATCCTCTCCCTCCAGCCCCTCCCGAAGGGTTTTTACCACCTGCTCATCGATGTATTCCATGGACTTGACCTTGTTCTCCAGTTCATTGCGGTGGCTGGCCTCGTCGGGGGCTTCCAGGTGGATATAAACGAAATCCTGTCCCGACCCGAGGGCTTTCAGGGCCGCTTCCGCTTTCCCCCGGAAATTCGTGTGGATGGTGCCCGTGGCCCCCTCCACTTCGATGATTTCCAGGCCGGCGCAGATGCCGATCCCCTTCACCAGGTCCACGGCGGAAATCACCGAGCCCTTCAGGCCGTACTTGCTTGTAAAATCCTTCAAGAGGGGCTTCTTCCCTTCCCCCCAGATCCAGAGGGAATTGGCCGGGCCCAGGCCTCGCTGCTTCCGCTTTGCGTTGATGGGATGTGCTTCCAGTAAGCCGGCACTTTCCCGCATGATTTGGGAAAGGGTTTCGCTGCCCTCGCCCGCCGGCAGGTAGGGCCCAACCTTCCGGTCCAGGATGTCGTGGGGAGGGGTCAGCTTCCAGCGTTCGGGCCCCTGCTGCCAGACCATCAGGTGCCGGTAGCTGGTCCCGGGGTAGAAGTTGATCTCCCCGCCTCCCCACCGTTCCTGAACTTCCCGGATCAGGGCGGCCCCTTCCCCGGTGCTGATTTCGTCGGAACTGTGGTCCAGCATGGTTTTTTCCTCATACTCTTCTTCGGTAGAGACGGTCACCAGGTTGCAGCGAAAGGAGACATCCGTCTCTGCCATCTGGATGCCCATGCTGGCCGCTTCGAAGGGGGAGCGCCCGTTGTAATAGCGGTGGGGGTCGTAGCCCAGTACGGATAAGTTGGCGGTGTCGCTTCCCGGGTTCATGTCTTCGGGGACGGTTTTGGCCAGGCCCATAATTCCCTGCCGGGCCAGGCGGTCCATGTGGGGGATGCGGGCCCACTGCAGGGCCGTCTTCCCCTGTAAAGCTTTAAGGGGGAAATCCGCCATCCCATCCCCCAGAACAACCACATATTTCACGGCCATCACATTCCTTTCTGCCACTATTGAGGGCCTTCCCCGGCCCGTCCCGTCTATTTCTCCATTATTCCCCTATTTCCTGCATAAAAAAAGGTTTTCTTTACGGGAAGGAGGCCTTACGGCCTCCAACCTAACAGTATATGCCCTGGCCTTCGTTTTGGTGCAGGGAGCCTCAGTACTTTTTGTGCCCCTTGCTGCTGTTGGCCTTTTTCTGGTAGTGCCGGTCTCCCTTGAACCCGCCCCGCCCGCGCCGGGGCTCCGGGGCCCGCCGCTTATCCGTCCAGAACCTCTTGGGTGAAAGGGGCGCCTCTTCCGTCAGCTGCACTGTTATCTCCCGGGATTCCCTGGTTAAAAGCTTCAGGGCCGCCGCCACCAGGGTGACGGCGTCCCGGGACTTCAGCATCTCCCTGGCCAGGTCCCGGTACAGGGGGAGGTCCCCCTCCCCGGCGGCCTCAATCATCCTCTCCCCTGCCAGACGCTGCTGGCTCTCCATGGCTTCATCAGCGGAGGGAAGGGACCGGGGAAGAATCTTCCGGCGGGTTATGTCCTCGATATGCCTGAGGTGGCCCATCTCCCGGGGCGTCACAAAGGTGATGGCCAGGCCCGGTTTCCCCAGCCGCCCCGTCCGGCCGATGCGGTGCACATAGCTTTCCGGGTCCTGGGGGATATCAAAGTTGTAGACATGGCTGATGCCGCTGATGTCCAGCCCCCGGGCGGCCACATCCGTGGCCACCAGGATTTCTGTGGATCCCCGGCGAAAATTCTGCATGACGCTGTCCCGCTTCGCCTGGGTAAGGTCGCCATGCAGGGCTTCGGCCGCATACCCCCGCTTGCCCAGGGCCTCATAGAGCTCATCCACCCTCCTCTTGGTCCTGCCAAAAACCAGGGCCAGTTCCGGAGGCTGCATATCCAGGAGGCGGCAGAGGATATCGAATTTTTGCCGTTCCTGCACCTGGACGTAATACTGCTGGGTATTGGGGACGGTTAACTCCTTGGGGCGGATGCTGATAAATTCGGGTTCCTGCATATAATTTTTTGCCAGGTCCTGGATGGGTTTCGGCATGGTGGCGGAGAAGAGCAGGGTCTGCCGCTCTACCGGCACCTCCCTGAGGATGGTCTCGATATCTCCGATGAAACCCATGTTCAGCATTTCATCGGCCTCATCCAGAACCACCATGCTGACCTGCTGCAGCCGGATGGTCCTGCGGCGCATATGGTCCATAAGGCGGCCCGGGGTGGCCACGATGATCCGGGGCCTTCCCTTCAGGGACTTGATCTGCCGGCCCATATCCTGGCCCCCGTAGATGGGCAGGGCCCGGACGCCTTTGAAGCGTCCCAGGGTATTGAGTTCCTCCGCCACCTGCACGGCCAGTTCCCGGGTGGGCGTTACCACCAGACCCTGAATGTTTTCCCGGTTCCTCTCGATTTTCTCCAGCATGGGAATGCCGAAGGCAGCGGTTTTTCCCGTACCCGTCTGGGCCTGGCCCATCACATCCCTGCCGCTTAAGACCAGGGGGATGGCCCGCTCCTGGATGGGGGTGGTTTCCTCGAACCCCATCTCGACAGTGGCCCGGATCAGGGGCTCGCTCAGCCCCAATTCTTGAAATAACGACATTCTTTTGACTTCCTTTCCGTATACCTTAATTGAATGAACAATTCCTGACAAAAATAAAAGCACTTCCGAGGTATCGGAAATGCCTTTACTCTCGCGATTTGACTTTATCTTACGGGCACAACGTTGGCCGCCTGGGGCCCCCGGTTGCCTTCAACAACGTCAAATTCCACACCTTGCCCTTCTTCCAGGGTTTTAAACCCTTCGCTCTGGATGGCCGAGAAGTGAACAAACACATCCCCGCCCCCGTCGCTTTCGATAAAGCCGTACCCTTTTTCCGCGTTGAACCATTTTACTTTTCCTTGCATCTTACAAGACCTCCAAATTTTAAATGTGAATCAAAAAGCTGATAAAACTTAAAACTACCTTTTCCCTGCAATAGAGGTCTAAAGTTCGTTTCAGTTGTCCTCACCTTTTCAATACCGCTAATAACGATATCATATCTTCGGTCAAAGCGCAAGCATTCCCTGGAAATTATTTTCACGAAGCACAAAATGGCTTAAGAAGGCACCCCTATTCCCTCTTATTTTGCCGGTCCCGCTGGTTTTTATCCAGGCATTTTTTGCGCAGGCGGATATTTTTTGGTGTAATTTCCACCAGCTCATCTTCTGCAATAAATTCTATCGCTGCCTCCAGGGTAAGGTGGCGGGGTTCCTTCAGCCGGACGGTGTCATCGGAACCGCTGGCCCGCATATTGGTCAGGTGTTTCCGCTTGCAAACGTTGACTTCCAGGTCTTTGTCCCGGCTGTGCAGACCCACAATCATCCCCTGGTACACCCGGGTGCCGGGTTTGATAAAAAGGGCCCCCCTCTCTTCCGCCTGCAGCAGTCCATAGGTGGTGGCCTCCCCCGTCTCCCAGGCGATCAGGGCTGCCCGGAAACGGGTATGAATCTCTCCTTTGTAAGGCTGATACCCGTGAAAGGTATAGTTCATGACTCCCCGACCCCTGGTTTCTGTCAGAAATTCGGCGGTAAAACCGATAAGGCCCCTGGCGGGCACCACATAGTCCAGGCGCACGTCACCGCCTCCAGCAGGAACCATATTCACCAGCTCGCCCCGGCGACGGCCCATATTTTCCATAATAGCCCCCTGGGCATCCTCCGGCCCGTGGATGATCAGGTATTCCATGGGTTCGGACAGGACACCGTCAATGGTTTTAAAGATGGCCTGGGGTTTGGAGACCTGCAGTTCGTAGCCGTCCCGCCTCATATTTTCTATAAGAATGGACAGGTGGAGTTCCCCCCGTCCCGAAACCTTGAACTGGTCGGGGCTGTCCGTCTCCTCTACCTGAAGGCTGACATTGGCGTTCAGCTCCTTGAAAAGCCGCTCCCTCAATTTGCGGGAAGTCACATATTCCCCTTCCTGCCCGGCCAGGGGGCTGTCATTGACCATAAAGGTCATGGACAGGGTAGGCTCATCCACCTTGATGGCCGGCAGGGGGCGGGGGTCGTGCGGGTCTGCCAGGGTCTCGCCGATATTTATGTCCTCCAGGCCCGCCACCACCGCTATGTCTCCGGAAACAGCCGTATCCACTTCGATATTTTTTAACCCGCTGTAAACGAAAACCCTTGCTGCCTTCCTCTTGCCCAGGGAACCGTCATGCCGGATCAACGTCACCTGCTGCCCCCGGGTTATGGAACCGCCCTTGATCATCCCGATGGCGCATCTTCCCAGGTAACTGTCATGCTCCAGGTTGGAAATCAACATCTGAAATGGCCCGTCAGGGTTGCACTCCGGCGGCTTGACATCTTTGATAATGGCTTCGAAAAGCGGATTCATGCCGGAACGTTCATCATCCCAATCCCCGGCAGCCCACCCTTCCTTTGCAGAGGTATAGAGAATGGGGAAGTCCAACTGCCGGTCATCGGCTCCCAGCTCAAAAAATAGATCGATGATTTCGTTTACCACTTCCAAGGGACGGGCATCGGGCCGGTCTGACTTGTTGATTACCACCAGGGGCTGCAGGCCTGCCTGCAGGGCTTTACCCAGTACATATTTGGTCTGGGGCATGGGGCCTTCGGAAGAATCCACAATCAAGAGGACACCGTTTACCATGCTCAGCGCCCGCTCGACTTCGCCCCCGAAGTCGGCATGACCGGGGGTGTCGATGATATTTATTTTTATGCCCCTGTACATCACTGCCGTGTTTTTTGCCAGAATGGTGATTCCCCGTTCCCGCTCCAGGTCGATGGAGTCCATAACCCTCTCCATGACCACGGCTTTATCCCGAAAGATGCCGCTCTGGCGGAGAAGACAATCCACCAGAGTTGTTTTCCCGTGGTCTACGTGGGCAATAATGGCGACATTTCTGATCCGGTCCCCGGTCAAACCTTCCATCATCGAGCAGCCCTCCTAGTTAACATTCAAAGTATAGCAGGTAGCCATGGATGATGCAATAAAGTATTGAAAAAACAGAAGGCAGAAAAAGGAATCCAGCGGAAAGCCGCCGAAGATAATAATAAAATGACCCCTGGCGGGAAAAGGGGGAGTGACGGTGAAACCGGTAGTCATGTTTACAACGAAGACCTGACCCCACTGCCAGACAGCGAAGGTGTACCTTCGCCAGGAAGGCATACCCTTTGAAGAAAGAGATATCAACGAGGACAGGGCAGCCCGGGAGGATTTTCTCCGCCGGGGCCTGACGGGCGTCCCCTCCTTTCTCATCGGGGACCAGGTGGTGGTGGGCCTGGACAAGCAAAAGATTCGCTCCCTGATGGACTTCAGCATTTTGCCCTGCCAAAACTGCCGGAAGCAGCTGCGAATCCCCAAGGGGAAGGGGAAAATTCGCATCACCTGCCCCGAGTGCGGCAGCAGGATGGTGAAAGAGACCTGAGGGATAGGGGTCCCTCCCTCTCCCCGGAACCCCAACAAAAAAGGCCCGTGAAAACAGGCCTTTTTTGTTTTTTTCAGCCTGTGCTAAACGGGTCATCCGGCTCCGCAACCCCGTCTGGCAAAACCCGGAGCATCCCGGTCCTTACCGGGGATACAGGGATATGATATCCTTGAGGGCCGCGGCGGCAGCGCCCCGGGGCTGAGAAAAACCGCCGATGACCGTAAGGGGCCCCATGGTATCTCTGACGAAGTGGATCCCCTTGGTGGTGCCGGAAACACCGGCCAGGGGATGCTCCCGGGCCAGGAATTTGGGCCCTGTTTTCAGGACATAGGATTTCCCCGCAAGTTCTGCCGAACCCACCAGCTTGAGGGTGCCTCCCAAGTTTTGGGCCTCTCTCAAGTCGGCGGCCGTGATCCCGGTGATGCCCTCCACCGCCGTATCATCCAACCCCTGGGCCTTCCCGGAAAGG
>PWVN01000181.1 GCA_003561835.1 Syntrophomonadaceae bacterium | reverse complement strand
GGAAGGGGTTTTCCGGCCGGGCCCCTGCAGAAGGGATTCGGATTCACCCTCGGACTCATAAGGATTTTTTGTGTAAGGGTTATACGCAAGGAGGAGGAAAAAGAATTTGCAAAAACTAGCCTTTCTGTTTCCGGGCCAGGGAGCCCAGTACATCGGCATGGGCCGGGACCTGGCCGAGGAATTTCCCGCTGCCCGCCGGGTTTTCCAGCAGGCCGATGATGTCCTGGGCTGCAAGCTCAGCTCCCATATTTTCATGGGGACCCCCGAGGTCCTGGAGAAGACAGAAGTGACCCAGCCGGCCATCCTGGCCACCAGCGTGGCCTCCCTGGCTGTCCTGCGGGAATTCGGTGTCGAGGCCGACGTCGTGGCGGGCCTGAGCCTGGGGGAATATGCCGCCCTGGTGGCGGCCGGGTCTCTGCGCTTCGAGGACGCCCTGCCCCTGGTGCAGAAAAGGGGCCAGTACATGCAGGAAGCGGTGCCCGAGGGCATAGGGGGCATGGCGGCGGTCCTGGGGTTGACCCGGGAGAAGCTCCAGGAGGTCTGCCGCGAGGGGAAATCTTTCGGCCTGGTGGAGCCGGCCAACTACAACTCGCCGGAGCAGATCGTCATCTCCGGGGAGAAGAAGGCAGTGGAGGAGACGGCCCAGCTGGCCCGCAAGGCGGGGGCCCGGCGGGTGATTTCCCTGAAGGTGAGCGCCCCCTTTCACTGCAGCCTCCTGCACGGGGTGGAGAAGATGCTCCTGGACGAGTTGAACCGCCTGAAAATCCACACGGCCCGCATTCCCTTTGTGGCCAATGTGAGCGCTACCTACGTGCAGAAACCCCGGGACATCAAGTATGCCCTGGTGAAACAGGTGAGCAGCGCCATCCTCTGGGAAGATTCCATGAAGGTCCTCCTGGCCGACGGTTGCAACCTCTTCCTGGAAGTGGGACCCGGCAGGGTTTTGGCCGGGCTCCTGCGGCAGCTGGACAAAGGGGCCAGATCCTTCTCTGTGGGGGACAAAAAGGGCCTGGCGGAGGCATTATCCTATATCAGGGAGGTGGGGCATTATGCGGTTGAGCGGTAAAGTGGCGGTGGTCACCGGGGCTTCCCGGGGCATTGGCCGGGCCATAGCCCTGCGGCTGGCGGCGGAGGGGGCCGACCTGGTGGTCAACTACAGCCGCAGCGGCGAGGCGGCGGCCAAAACGGCGGCGGAAATTGAGGCCCTGGGGGTTAAAGCCCTGGTCCTGCAGGGGGATGTGAGCTCCCGGGAGGACTGCCGGGAGCTGGCGGAGAATACTATTGCCAAATTCAGAAAAATTGATATACTAGTTAATAATGCGGGGATTACCCGGGACAACATCGTGGCCCGCATGAAGCCGGAGGAGTGGCAGCAGGTCATCGACACCAACCTGACGGGCTGCTTCAACTGCACCCAGGCCTTCATGCGCCCCTTCCTCCGCCAGAAAACGGGGGGCGCCATCATCAATATCGCCTCCGTGGTGGGCTTGACGGGGGCGGCGGGCCAGGCCAACTACGCCGCAGCCAAGGCGGGGATCATCGGGTTCACCAAGGCTTTGGCCCGGGAACTGGCAGGGCGGCAGGTCACGGTGAACGCCATCGCCCCCGGGTTTGTGGACACGGAGATGACGGGGGCCCTGACGGAAAAACAGCGGGAGGCCATCCTGGGCCTCATCCCCCTGGGAAGGGTGGCAGGGCCGGAGGAGATCGCGGCGGCGGCAGCCTTCCTGGCGGCGGAGGGCCGCTACATCACCGGCCAGGTGCTAAGCGTGAACGGCGGGCTCTTTATCTAGCCCTGGACATAGGAAGAGACATTCGAAGGGGAAGTTACCGTTATTTTACTTAATCTACGAGGAAAGGAGGAGTTGATTTATGAGCACGTTTGCCAAGGTGAAGTCTATGATCGTGGAGCAGTTGGGGGTGGAGGAAGGGGAGGTGGCCCTGAAGACCACCTTCGAGGACCTGGATGCCGATTCCCTGGATATTGTGGAGCTGATCATGGCCCTGGAGGAAGAATTCGAATTGGAGATTTCCGACGAAGAGGTGGAAAAGATCAAGACCGTCGGGGATGTGGTCAGCTACATCGATGAGAGTTCCTAAGAAGAAAAGCAGAAGCCCTGCTGCCCGGCAGGGCTTCTTTAAACTTGAGTCAAAGCAGGTGCATATATGAAACGGGTTGCCATAACGGGTGCCGGGGTTGTGACCCCCATCGGGATCGGCCTTAAGGCCTTCTGGGAGGGGCTTATGACGGGGAAAAGCGGGGCGGGGCAGATCAGCCATTTCGATGCCGCCAACTTCCCCACCACCATCGGCGCTGAAGTGAAGGGTTTTTCCGGAGGAGATTATCTGGAGAAAAAGGAAGTCCGGCGCACGGACCTCTTTATCCAGTATGCCGTGGCCGCCGCCCGGATGGCGGTGGAGGACGCCAGGTTGGATGTCAGCGACGCGGAAAAGAACAACCGCATCGGGGTTCTGGTGGGCTCCGGCATCGGCGGGATACAGACCATCGAGAGGCAGTTCGGGGTGCTGAAGGAAAAGGGGCCCCGGCGGGTCAGCCCCTTCCTGGTGCCCATGCTCATCGCCAACATGGCGTCGGGGTACATTTCCATCGTCATGGGGCTCAAGGGCCCCAACACCACGGTGGTGACGGCCTGCGCCACGGGGACCCACGCCATCGGCGACGCGGGGCGGATTATCCAGCGGGGGGACGTGGATGTGATGCTGGCCGGGGGCTCCGAAGCCCCCTTCACCCCCATCGCCGTGGCGGGTTTCTGTGCCGCCAAGGCCATGTCCACCCGCAACCATGATCCGGAGAAGGCTTCCCGGCCCTTTGACGCGGAGCGGGACGGCTTCGTCATGGGGGAAGGGTCGGGAGTGGTGGTCCTAGAGGAGTGGGAGCACGCCCGGCGGCGGGGGGCCCGCATCTACGGGGAGCTGGTGGGCTATGGCCTGACGGGGGATGCCTACCATGTGACGGCCCCGGACCCGGAGGGGAGCGGCGCCATCCGCTGCATGCGCATGGCCCTGAAGGACGGGGGGGTTGAGCCGGGGGAGGTGGGCTACATCAACGCCCACGGGACCTCCACCTTTTACAACGACAAGATCGAGACCCTGGCCATCAAGGAGGTCTTCGGCGAGCACGCCTACAGGATCCCGGTAAGCTCCACCAAGTCCATGACGGGCCACCTCCTGGGGGCGGCGGGGGGCGTGGAACTGGTGGCCACCCTCTTGAGCATGAGGGAAGAGCGGGTCCATCCCACCATCAACTACGAGGAACCGGACCCGGACTGCGACCTGGACTATGTGCCGGGCAAGCCCCGGCAGCACAGCTTCACCCTGGCCCTCAGCAACTCCTTCGGCTTTGGCGGCACCAACGCCTGCCTCCTGGTCAAAAAGCCATAGGGACAGGGGGACAGGGACCTTGTCCCAAAAATTAAAGAACCGTCCCCCAAACTTGAATGGATTCAAGTGAATGGGACAGGGGGACAGGGACTTT
>PWVN01000120.1 GCA_003561835.1 Syntrophomonadaceae bacterium | reverse complement strand
TCTATGCAAGGCTAGTGTTGGGATATATAAAATTTAGAAAAATAAGATAGATTGGGAGGTGTTAAAAAATGGATTACCTTGAGGAGATAAAAAAGGAATTTCCCCAGGTCAAACCCTATAGCGGTGACCTTGACTGGGACAACCAGGCTTATGGATACTTGAGGGAGAAAAACTATGAAAGAGCAGAGATATTATTTAAAAAGATCTGCATATCTGAACCAGATCATCATTCAGGTTTTGAAGGGCTGGCCTACGTGTATTACACAAAAGGGGAGTTTGAAAAAGCCGAGTGGTTTATGCAAGAAGCTTTGAAACGTGCTAAAAAATTCATAGAGCAAGATGCCATAGATCTTAATGTTATAACAAAAATGGAAGCCTGCTATCAGAGTATAATAGGGCGTGAGCCCCTGGAAACTCTTTTTGGTGGCTTTAATCCCCGAGAGGGGGAAAATCTCTTTTCTACCGATTTATATGCCTGGCTGGAAAATGTTTATGCCGCACCTTTCCAGCGGTGCTTTCAAATGACAATGGAAGCCCTTGAGAAACCTCCGGCTTTTGAACTGCTGGAAGAAGTGGAATGCAGGGGAGAAATGCAGGACCAGCAAAGGTTTCAGGATTTTTTCTTTAATTTTGTCCAGTTTCTTCGAAACAACAAAGAGATGGAAAAATGCCGCCAGTTATTAGAAAAATGTCGTTTGCACCAGCCTGCACTTTACCGCAAAGATTATTGTTATTATGATAGATACCTTATTCAACAGTCTCTTTTTCAAGGGGAATATAAAAAAGTCAGGGATTACATGAACTTTTTTATAGAAGAACCTGTTCCTGGCATTGATGAATTGATAGTAGTTTTACAACTGCTCTTATTTTATAGGCTCAATGGGCTGGCAGAAGAGCTTTCCAAAAAGGTTGTTGCTAAAATTTCTAAATCCCATGATGTAATCACCGGGGCGGAAGAGCCTTTTGAAGATATAATCTTTAGCAGTGTAATGGAAATGGTTTTCCACCAGCTGCAAAGGGGAGAGCATCCCAGTTGGCAGGAAGTTGACGAAAGTTTGAAGGATTTTGAAATTAGCCCGGACAAAGAAATCTTTGAAACAATTATTCACCAGCTTTCTCCTGGTGATGATCGGGAAAAAATAGAATTTCTGTTGCAAAACCAGGATGATTTGAGTAGAGGCAACGTGTTATCCTTTTTTCTTTGGCAGTTTAACAAATATATGTTGGAAGAAAAGGAAGTCGCCTTTAGCACATCCTCAGAAATATATAGATGGCTGATAAGAGGCTATAAAATAGAAGAAGAGCTTCGGGGGGGACTTCCAGCAGATTTATTTCTTTTCCCTCGGGATAGCTTAAAGAATCACCTGATTGAACTGGGAGGTTTTCTTTCCAATCAGTGGCCAAAGGTGGGAGCTTTGATCTGGGGCTCGTACTATTTTTACGATTTTTTATTAGAGTATGAAATTATTTCGGAAACATGTTACCAGGAGGCTCTGGAAGGAATTAACCAGCTTAAAAAAGAATTTATAGAAAATTATAAAGATCAACTCTGGCATTTCAGCTTTGTGCACCAGTGGCCCCGTCCTGATAGTATCAAAGAAAGTGATTGGGAGGCCGAAAAAAAAGATTTTCGGCAAAGTTTTTTTGAGAGACCGGAAGTGATAGAAGAATGGGCCATCATAGACCAAGGAGAGGAAAAACCTGAAACAATGACCATGTTTGATTATTTGGTGGATAAAAAGCAGCCAAGGGGAGAAAAAGACCAGAGAAAAAAGAAAACCAAAAGAAAACAGGCCAAGAAACAAAAAAAGAAACAGAGAAAGGGGAAAAGAAAATAAAGCTACTTTGAAGATTCTTTCTCAGATGGGAATACTTAAATATTTATAAACAGGAATGAATGTGAAAATTCTTATTATTTTTGAGATAGGGGTTGTGTTTATGGAAGAAATTAATTCTCCATACTTGACGAAAGCTTATATCCGCCAGCTTGCCGATAGCCAAAGTTTCCAGCGGGGAATCAATTATTTCTAAGGGAAGGCAATTAACAATGCTTTTCGCCAGGGATTAACCCTTGGTGGATATTGCTTGGGTTCGCGGATAGAACCATACAGAGTGCAGGTATTATTGGGGGAAAAAGGTCTCCAGGAGGCTTCCTGTACCTGTCCTCGCGGTGGGTTTTGTAAGCATATCGTGGCCCTCTTATTGACTTATATCAACAAACCCGAGACTTTTAGGGATATATTTTCGTTGAAGGAGAAGCTTTCCGCATTAGATCAAGAGGAGCTGGTTAATTTGGTTTTGGAGATGATCCGGCGGGATATCTCCTTATTGGCAATGGTAGAGAGGAGAGCCATGAATCTTTCAGGGGCTGAAATAGATGTTACCTTGCTGCGCCGCGATGTCCAGCGTGCTTTGCAGCTTGATGATCCTTGTGATATAGAAGTTGAACTGGGGGATCTGCTGCAGATAGCTGACAGCATGGCCGAAAAGGAAGACTGGCTTGGCGCAGGCACAGCCTACAAGGAGATTTTGAGGGAGCTGGCTTCCGGTTACGACGAGGATTTGATGAATGTGGATGAAGATGGAGATATTGCCCTGGTTGCTGTAGCATGCACCGAGGGGTTACAGGAGTGCTTTGATGCTTTAGAAAATGATGGCACGGTGCCAAAGGACTGGCTGAAAGCTCTTTTTGAGATATTGCTAGCTGATATCAAGCTGGGGGGTATAGATTTATCCGGTGATGCCCAGGAAATCATATTGAATAATGCTTCGGAGGAGGAATGGAGCTTACTGGAAAAAGAATTTCGTGAGCTTATCCCGGAAAAGGAGGGCTGGAGCAGGAAATATATGGTTAATATACTGGCTGATTGGTATGAAAGAAGGGGCCAGAAAGATGAGGCAGTTGAGGTTATTCGTGGACTGGGAACTAGAGAGCAGGTTTTGTTCTTGCTGGTTCGAGAGGGAAAGCCGAAAGAAGCGGTTAAATTGGCCAAGGAACATTTCCTGGAGTCCCCCGGGATAATAATTGATTTAGCCCAGGCCTTATCCAGGATGGGCGCAGAAGAATACGGTATTAATCTTTTAAAAGATTTGGCCAGTTCTGAAAGTTCTTACCCGTCTTATTTGGAATGGCTTGCAAATCATTACTACGGCAAAGGTGATTTCCAGAGGGCATTGAAGTGGCAAAAAGAGGTATCAGTGAAAGCCCCGGGGTTAAAATCCTACAAATTTTTGCATGAAATAGGTAATAAATTAGGAGAATGGGAAAAAGTGCGCTCCGAAGTGCTGGAGAAGCTTTTGAAGAAGAGCGCTTTGGTTGATCTTCTTGATATTGCTTTATATGAAGGTGATATTGACCGGGCTTTGGAGCTTTTATCCCAGGTGCGCCATGGAGGCTGGCGCAATTACAAACTTGAGATAGCTAAAGCTGCCGAGGAGAAGAAACCGGAGGAAGCTATAAAGCTTTATCAAGAAATGGTCGAATCAGCTATCAGTTTCCG
>PWVN01000230.1 GCA_003561835.1 Syntrophomonadaceae bacterium | reverse complement strand
CGGCAGTCATGTCTTTTACCTCCATGTTTTGCAGTCTTGGGGATATTTTTCTTATTATAACCCAAGGACTAAGAGGGGAGCAATAAAATCTTTTGGATTGGAGAAAGGAAAGGGCCCTTGCCCTGGGGAATAGTTTCCTGGTGAGAAGACAGCGCCAGTTATTCCCCTTGCAGGATACCGGCGTTGTAAAATTTGTTCTCAGGAGGTTAGTGGCTGCATGAAAGACGGTTTAGATGCACTATTCAACGCTGCTTCCATTGTGGTGGTAGGAGCCTCCCCCCGGGCGGAGACGCCGGGAGGCACCACCGCGAGCCAGCTGGTTAAAAGAAATTTCTCGGGGGATGTGTACCTGGTGAACCCCAAGTACCGGGAAATCGAAGGCCGGAAGTGCTATGCTTCCGTGGAAGACCTGCCGGGGCCTGCGGACCTGGCCGTCATCGCCGTGGCGGCCCGGCATGTCCTGCCCGTACTGCGCCAATGTGCGGCCGGAGGCATCAAGGGGGCCATTGTCTATACCGCCGGGTTCGGCGAAACGGGGGAGAGGGAGCAGGCCCGGGCCCAGGAGGAGATGCAGGAAATCGCCCGTTCCTCGGGAATGCGGATTATGGGGCCCAACTGCGTGGGGCTGGTCAACAACGCCCGCAATCTCTGGGCCACCTTCGCCCAGCCCCCCCTCTTCGAAGACGGCCTGCAACCCGGCAGCCTGGGAATCATCTCCCAGAGCGGCTTCTTCGGCATCGCTATCTACCAGCTGGCCGCCTACAACGGCCTGGGCTTCCGCTATTTTGCCAGCGTGGGGAACCAGGCGGACCTGTCCTTTACGGATTTTTTGGCCTACATGGTGGAGGACCCGGAGATCTCGGTGATCTGCGCCTACCTGGAAGGGCTGAAGGCCTCGGAAGACCTGCTGCCCCTGGCCCGCCGGGCTTTAAGCCTCAAAAAGCCCCTGGCCTTCATCAAGGTGGGGGCCACGGAGGCGGGCTCCCGGGCGGCCCAATCCCATACCGGGGCCCTGGCCGGCAGCGAGGAGAACTACGCCGCCCTCTTCAGGCAGACGGCCATCACCCGGGCGGAAGACTTCGAGCAGCTGGTAGCCTACCTGCACATTTCCCTCATGGAGAGGCCTCCCCGGGGCAGACGGGTGGGGATCGTCTCCGTATCGGGGGGCGGGGCCGTCATGCTGGCGGACAAATGCGGCCGCTCAGGCCTGGCGGTGCCGGACCTGCACCCGGACACCCTGGCCCGCCTGGACGGGATGCTGCCGGCCTTTGCCACCAGCGGCAACCCCCTGGACTTGACGGGCCAGGCCCTGGAGGAGCCGGACCTCTTCGGCCGGGCCCTGGAGGCCATGCTGGAGGACCCGGGAATCGACGTCCTCCTGGTCTCCTACCATATCCACGTCCTCCTCTGCTGGATGGCCCTGGCCAAGATCCGGGAATGCTACCCCAAAACCGACAAGACCATCATCGTTATCGGCACGCCTCTGGGGGAGGAAGACGATGTCCGGGCCCTGATCAAGGAAACCCGACGGATTGGCGTTCCCGTGCTCCAGGACATGAATTACGCCATCTGGGCCTTAAGCTCCTACGCCGACTGGTGGGATAAGGCCAAAAGCTACCAGGACCAGGCCCTGCCCGGCAAGGGGCCGGCCCTGCCCCCGGCAGAAAGGGAAGGCCTGACGGAGTACGAAAGCGCTGCCCTCCTGCGGCCCTACGGCCTGGAGTTCCCCCGGGGAACCCTGGCGAAGACGGCCGGGGAAGCCAAAGAGGCCTTGAGCCGGATGGGGGGGGCTGCGGTTTTCAAGGTCCAGTCCCCCCAGATCCTTCACAAAACAGAAGCCGGCGGGGTGAAGGCCGGCATCACCACCCCGGAGGAAGGAGAGGCGGCCTTCGCAGAAATCACGGCCAGGGCCCGCCGCTACAGGGAGGGGGCTGAAATCCACGGGGTGCTGGTGCAGGAGATGCTGGAGCAGGGCCAGGAGGTCATCGTGGGCATGAAGCGGGACGAAGCCCTGGGGCCCGTCATCCTGTTCGGCCTGGGCGGGGTTTTTGTGGAGGTCCTGCAGGACGTGGCCCTGCGGGTGGCCCCCCTGACCCCCCCGGATGCCCGGGAGATGGTGGAGGAAATCCGGGGACACAAGCTCCTCGAGGGCTTCCGGGGCAGCCCGCCCCTGGATGTGGAAGCTCTCATCGAGCTCCTCCTGCAGGTATCCCGCTTTTCCATGGAAAACCCCGACGTGCTGGAACTGGACTTAAACCCCGTCTTTGTCTACCCCCGGGGCCGGGGCCTGAAGGTGGCCGACGCCCTGGTCATCCGCAGGAAGAATTAGGTAAGGAGGTTTTCGGGATGAAATCAATCCGGGAAGAACTCTGGTTTGACACCAGGAACCGGGTGGAATTTGTCAACATCACCGGGGATGTGCAGCGCATCATCGACGAGAGCGGCATCCGGGAGGGGCTCTGCCTGGTGAATGCCATGCATATCACCGCCAGTGTCTTCATCAACGACGACGAGGGGGGGCTCCACCGGGACTTCAAGAAGTGGCTGGAAAAGCTGGCCCCCCATGAACCCGTCTCCCAGTATGCCCACAACGGCTTTGAAGACAATGCCGATGCCCACCTGAAGCGGCAGATCATGGGCAGGGAAGTGGTGGTGGCCGTGACGGGGGGGAAGCTGGACTTTGGCCCCTGGGAGCAGATCTTTTACGGGGAATTCGACGGCCGCCGCCGGAAGAGGGTCCTGGTCAAGGTCATTGGGGAATAGTAAGTTTACTTTCGGGGTCAGGCCCACAAGTAAACTTACTTTCTTTTCGAGGGCCGGCCTTTTTGGAAGGGCCAACGGCCGGGGTCTCTAAAGGTAGAGGGACTTGATAAGGTCCAGGCGCAGGTCCCGGGACACCTGCAGGTCCGCCCGGGCGATTTGCTCATCCAGCCTGGCAAAGTCGAATTCCCCCGTGAGAAAGGCTTCCTGGTCCAGGGAAGGGGCCTCGGCCAGAATCCCCGAAAGGTCAGGTGTGTAAAAGAGGGGAGCCAGGATGGAGGAGCGGCCCCGGTAGGGTTCGGTAAACTCCTTGCTCAAATCGTTCCGGCCCACCAGGCAGCAGTGAACGCCGAAGACCTGGTTATCCTGGGACCGGGCCCAGGCCCCTGCCCGGATCTGGGCAAAGCAGGTCTCCCCGGGGCAGGCGGACACGTTGATCAGGGCCCGGGCTCCTTTCAGGACCATGATGCGGCAGATTTCCGGGAACATGCCCTCATAGCAGATGGGTACGGCGATTTTGCCGAAGTCCGTCTCAAAGACTTCCACCACCTGGCCGGCGCTGCAGATATGGGTGTCCTCGATGTAGAGGTGGAGTTTGTTCTGCCACCCCAGGGTTTCCCCCCCGGGGCCGAAGACATAGGCGGCATTGACGATTTCGCCCGTCCTTTCATCGGGGACATAGGCGCTTCCCGCCACCACATACATATTGTGGTCCCGGGCAGCCCGGGAAAAAACCCTCTTGTAGGAATCCCGCAGGGCTTCCCCCTTTTTGGCCAGGGT
>PWVN01000034.1 GCA_003561835.1 Syntrophomonadaceae bacterium | reverse complement strand
TTCACCATCTGCTGGGCCAGGTCCGCCATCCGGGGCAGGTCCACCAGGGGCTTGATCAGGGGCTCATCTCCGATTCTTTGGGTTACCTTGGCGATATCCACAGAGTAGTCGCTCATCCGTTCCAGGTCTGTAATGATCTTGAAGGCCGCCGCTATCTTTCGCAAATCCTTGGCCATGGGCTGCTGGGTGGCGATCAAGCGGAGACATTTCTCCTCAATCTGGACCTCCAGAGCATCCACTTCTTCCTCAATTTCAAATACTTCTTCCACCAGCTTCAGGTTTTGTTCCGCCAGGGAACGGATGGCCTTGGTAATGTTTTCTTCCACCATGCTCCCCATTTTGAGGATCTCCAGCTGAAGGGACTCCAGCTCTTTTTGAAACTCACTGCGCTGCATCATGGTATTCCACTCCTTCTAACCGAACTTGCCGGTGATGTAATCTTCTGTCCTCTGGTCCCCGGGCCGGGTAAACAGGGTACCCGTTTCCCCCACCTCGATGATCTCCCCGTGGAGGAAAAAGGCGGTGATATCGGAAACCCGGGCCGCCTGCTGCATGTTGTGGGTGACGATGACGATGGTAAACTTTTCCTTCAAGGTCTTCAAGAGGTCCTCAATTTTCTGGGTGGCGATGGGGTCCAGGGCCGAAGTGGGTTCGTCCATCAAGACCACCTCCGGTTCCACCGCCAGGACCCGGGCGATGCAGAGGCGCTGCTGTTGACCCCCGGAGAGCCGCAGGGCCGAACGGTTCAGATCATCCATTACTTCATCCCAGAGGGCCGCTTCCCGGAGGCTTCGCTCCACAATGGTGTCCAGAACCTGCCGGCTGCGGATGCCATGGATCCGGGGGCCGTAGGCCACGTTCTCATAGATGGTCTTGGGAAAGGGGTTGGGCTTCTGGAAGACCATGCCCACCTTCTTGCGCAGGGACACCACATCATAGTTCTTGTCGTAGATGTTGTCCCCGTCGATTTCCACCCTGCCGGTAATCCGGACGCTGTCAATCAGGTCGTTCAATCGGTTCAGCGAACGCAGAAAGGTGGATTTGCCGCAGCCGGAAGGCCCGATCAAGGCGGTGATCTCCCTTTCCGGCATATCCAGGATGACTTCTTTTAGGGCCTGCTTCTGCCCGTAATGCAGGTTCAGCTCTTCCACGTGGATTTTTGTTGGGTTCATCATTCTAACCTCCTGGTTAACCCTTCAGCTTCCTGCGAAAACGGGAACGCAGGTAGAAGGCGGTGAAGTTCATGCCCAAGACCAGCAGGATCAGAACCAGGGCCGTACCGTAGGCCAGGGGCCGGACCAGGCTGGGGGAGTGGTGCTGGGTGGCCATGATGAAAAGGTGGTAGGGCAGGGCCATAAAGCGGGAAAAAACAGAGGCCGGCAGCCGGGGCAGGTAGAAAGCAGCACCGGTAAAGAGGATCGGTGCCGTTTCCCCGGCAGCCCTGGATAGGCCCAGAATCAACCCGGTCATGATGCCCGGCAGGGCCGAGGGCAGCACGTTGGTCCGGATGGACTGCCACTTGCCGGCCCCCAGGGCCAGGGCCCCTTCCCGGTAGGAATCGGGAACGGCTTTCAATGCTTCTTCCGAGGCGGTGATGGTCACCGGCAGGGTCAAAAGCCCCAGGGTCAGGCCGGCAGCCAGGATGGAAGCCCCCATCTGAAGGGCCTGGACAAAAAGGGCTACACCGAAAAGTCCGTAGACGATGGAGGGGACTCCCGCCAGGTTGCGGATGGCCAGACGGACCAGGCGGGGGAAAATGCTTTTTCTTGCGTACTCATTGAGGTATATAGCGGTAAAAACACCGAAGGGGAAGGCAGCGACAGCCGTAATAAAGGTCACAAAAATTGTGCCCAGGATGGCCGGAAAGATACCCCCTTCTGTCATGCCCTTGCGGGGGGACTGTGTGAGAAACTCCCAGGAGATGGCCCCGGCCCCTTTGCTGGCCAAATCGTAGAAGATGTAGAAGATTGCCAGGAGAACGGCCAGCATGGCCAGACGAAGCAGGAGAAAGGCAAACATCTGTTTTAATGTAGCCGTCTTCCTTGGAGAAACAGAAGTCACTCTGCTGTCTTGCAGGTTGCCGGTCAAAATGAGTTTATTGAGGGGGATCATCGCTTGCCCACCTCCCCGGCCCGGTGCAGGAAGAAATCGGCGATGAGGCTCACCACAAAGGTGATGACGAACAGGATAAAGCCGACAGCGAAAAGGGCATAGTAATGGGTGGTATTGAAGGCCACTTCGCCCAACTCGATGGCGATGGTGGCCGTCATGGTGCGTACGGAGGAAAACATCCCCTTGGGGAAGGCGATGGCATTCCCCGTCGCCATGATGACCGTCATGGTTTCCCCGATGGCCCTTCCCACCCCCAGCATCACCGCTGCTGTGACCCCCGAGATGGCCGCCGGAAAGGTCACTCGCCGAATGGTCTGCCACCTGGTGGCCCCCAGGGCCAGGGAAGCCTCCCGGTACTCGTCGGGCACCGCTGTCAATGCGTCTTCCGCAATGCTGATGATGGTGGGCAGGGACATGAGGGCCAGCAGAATGGCTCCGTTTAAAGCGTTCAGTCCGTTGGACAGGTTAAATACATTGGCAATGAGCCTGTTTAAGACCACCAGCCCAAAGAAACCAATAACCACCGAGGGCACCCCCGCCAGGAGTTCCACCACGGGTTTAAAAAGCTCCCGTTCCCACGGGGAAGCCACCTCTGCCAGGTAGACAGCGCAGGCAACGCCAAAGGGCAGGGCGATGGCAATGGCCCCCAGGGTGACCAGGAAGGTGCCCGCGATCAGGGGCAAAGTACCGTAAAAGGACCCATGATACCCCGTGGGGTTCCAAACTCTCCCGGTTAAAAAGGGCATGACCCCCACTTCCCGCCAGGCCAAAAAGCTGCTGGAGAACAACAAATAAAAGATTCCCAAAAGAATCAGGATTACCACAGCGCCGTTTAAAGTAAAAAACCAGACAAACGCCTTTTCCCGGCTATGTCGCTGCAAATTGACACTACTCCCTTCTCCGTTAGGGCAGGGCGCTTTCTCAGGCCCAAAGTTCGTTCACAAAAAATCGGGGCTAAGCCTTTGCACCTTGCTCTTCACCTGTCTCTATTATAGTTTGATTGTGTTAACTT
This sequence comes from Syntrophomonadaceae bacterium, assembly GCA_003561835.1. Classification (GTDB taxonomy): domain Bacteria; phylum Bacillota; class Dethiobacteria; order PWVN01; family PWVN01; genus PWVN01. The sequence goes on along the minus strand of PWVN01000034.1, from coordinate 419 downwards.
CAAAGGCTTCTAACGTTAACTCTATGTTAACTTTTCCCGATCAACGTATCTTCTCAGTAATTGAAATGCAATAGGCTACACCTTTGAGATATCATGGGCTTCATTCCTTCTTGCAAAAGATTGGCTTATGTCAACTTCGGTATCGTCTGTAAGATAAAAACTAATATTACTATGATAATGACAACCATAATTAAACCCAACACTTTACCCCAGCCGTAGAAGCTCGAATGGGTGATGAGGTCAACCTCCGGTTCCTTCTCAGGTGCTCTCTTCAAACCCAATTCCTTATACAGTTCATTCACAGTTAACCCAATAACAGCATAGAGGAAGAAGCTTGCAGCCCCCACGATGTAACGAGCTTGTTCAGATGGGTACACATGCTTTCCTGGCAGATACTCCCTGGTGATGGAGGTCAATTT
>PWVN01000079.1 GCA_003561835.1 Syntrophomonadaceae bacterium | reverse complement strand
CCCGCAGGGCTGCCGCCGTCATCCCCGGTATCAGGACTGTGGGCTGGGATGTGGCCATCACCGAAGGAGGGACCTGTCTAATCGAGGGAAACAGCAGTTGGAACCCCATAACCCTGCAGCAGCTCAATGGAGGGCTGCTGACCCCCGAAAACCGGGAAATCTTTCGCCAGTATGACCTGCACTTACACTAAAAACCGGGAGGTGATCCAGACATGGGCAAGTGCCTCCACGAAGAGAAGAACAGGGAGGAGTGCAACTGCACCTACAGCGGCTGCTCCCGGCACGGCCTCTGCTGCCAGTGTCTCCACTACCACCGCCGCCAGGGGCAGCTTCCCGCCTGCTTCTTCTCCGCCGCCGATGAGAGGACCTACGACCGGTCCATCGCCCGCTTCATCCGGGCCCAGAAGTAGAAGAAGCCTTTACAGTGAAAAAACCCCGGCCGGGGAGCTGAACAGCCGCCTCCGGGCGGGCAGGTTTCGAAGTATAGATTGTAGGCGTTTAGCAATGCTCCGACTTTCCTCAGTCGAATTCAGCAATGAGGGGCGCGTGGTCCGACGGGGTGGGTTTTCGCCGCCGTCTCGGCCGCAGATCCACCTGAACCCCCTTCAGCTTCCCGGCCAGGGGAGGCGTGCACAGGAGGTAGTCCAGCCGCATCCCCCGGTTCTGCCAGATATCTCCGGCCATGTAGCTCCACCAGGTGAACCCCTCCTCCTTCGGGTTCAGGGCCCGAAAAGCGTCCACCAGGCCCCAGTCCAGACAGCCCTGCAGGGCCTGCCGCTCCTCCTCCATGGTCCCGATGACATCCTTCAGGAGGACGGGGTCGTAAACATCCTCATCCTTTAAGGCCACGTTGAAGTCCCCCGCCAGCAGCAGGGGTTCGGCAGGAGAAAAATTCTCCTCCAGGTACGCCCGCAGGAAGCGGTACCATTCCAGTTTGTAGGCATGCTTGTCCGAGCCCCGCTCCCCGCCCCGGGGAACGTAGGCACACAGGACCTGAAGGCCTGCGGCCCTGCAGCCAACGAGCCGTTTCTGTTGATCCCACTCAGGGTCTCCGAAGCCCTTTTGGACCTCCTCCATCCCCCCCCTGGCGCACACCGCCACGCCGTTGTAGGCCTTCTGGCCGAAGACGGCACAGGAGTACCCCCGCTCCTCGAAGGCCTTGAAGGGGAAGAGGTGCTCTTCCAGCTTCAATTCTTGCAGGCACAGGATGTCCAGGTCTTCCTCCCTCTTCTCCAGCCAGGAGAAGAACAACTCCTGCCGGGCCCGTATAGAATTCACGTTAAATGAGCAGACTTTAATTGCCCACCCCTCCCCTCCCTCTTTTACCCTTATTATATAGGACATCCGGCAGCAGGGCCAGCCTTTCCCCAGGGGTAACCCTGCCACAAGTTTTCCCCGAGAGTAATACTTCCCCCCGGGGGCCATTTTCTGGTATAATGGGACAAGGGGGCATGCCCCCCAATCAGGCCCCAAGGCCGTATTCAAGGAGTGATCAGCATGATCAAGGTATACGCCCTGAGCACCTGCCCCTGGTGCAAGAAATTGAAGCAGTTCATGAAGGACAATGAAATCCCCTGCACGGTGGTGGATGTGGACCTCCTGCAGGGAACCGACAAGGAGGCCGCCCTCTCGGAAGTGGACAAGGTGGCGGGCCGCAGAGCCTTCCCCATCACCGTCATCGACGATGACGTGGTGGTGATGGGCTTCAAACCGGAGGAGATCAAGGAGGCCCTGGACGGTGAAAAATAAGATTTACTGCCCCGTCTGCCGGATTCACTTCCTCTACCGGGAACCCGGGGAGAAGGGGCAAGAAGTCACCTGCCCCATCTGCGGTGCGAAATTGGAGATCACCGGCCCCGCCGGGAAGGGGGAGTTCCCCGCCCGGAAATTCCCTCAGGAACCCGAGGAAGAAATCCGGGAGCGGGTCGATACTTTTGCCCGGCTGAAGGGGTATGTCTTCAGCGAGGACAAGGAATTGGTCATGGAAGGCCTCCTGGAGAAGAAGGAGAAATACGGCGATTTCTACTGCCCCTGCCGTATCGAAAACATTCCGGAGAACGTCTGCCCCTGCCTGAAGACCCGGCACAACGAGGTCCGAAAGGAAGGGCACTGCTTCTGAGGCCTCTTCTACCTGCCTGAGTAAGTTTACTCAGAAACCGGCAAACCATCTCCGCCTCCTCCGGGCGGATGCTTCCAAAGGAAACCGGAAAAAGATAAAAAGAAATAAAGAAGCCGGGCCTTCCCAGGAAAGGCGCCCGGCTTCTTGCTCTTTCTTTAATCCTATCCCGCCCTTTAGGGCAGGGGCGCAGGGATCTGCCGGACCACCAGGTCCTTGCTGGCCTCGCTGTCATTTTCCCGGATGTCCTGCTCCCTCAGGAAGATGAACTCGTTGCCGTGGCAGGAATTGCAGCTCTCGTTCTGCATGGTAACCCGCTGGATGTTGTGGGTGGGGGAGTACTTCCAGTTGGAAAACTCGTGGAAGTTGGGCAGCTCTCCCGCCAGGGTGGAAAAGGTATCGATGAGGGTGGGGATATGCCGCAGGGTTATGTAGCGGTAGGGCCTTTCCGGGGTGGGCTCCGGGTTGAGGCCGATCTTGAACATGACCCGCATGGCCTCGGCCACTCCAGCCACACTCCCATCGGGCTGCAGGGTGGCATGGCATTCAAAGCAGTTATTGTTTGCCGAAGCATGACAGACCTGGCAGTTCATCAGGTCGGCGGGGTGCTCCCGGTGGGCTTCGATGGGGGAGTTGGCCGTCAGCATCTCCCCGTGGCAGTCGGTGCAGCCGGGCAGGTCCACCTCCCACATGGTCTGTTCCACTTCCCCCGTACCGTGGAAGTTGCTGACGGGATGGCAGTCCTTGCAGTGCATGCCCTGCTGGAAGTGGATATCCCGGGTATAACCGATAACTCCCATGTACTCGCCAGCGTTGCGGGCGCCGTGGCAGCCGAAACAGGTCTCGCCCATGGGCGGGGTCGACGTGAACTGGTGCTGGGAGTGGAGCCCGCCCCCGTAGGCCACCGGCCGGCTCACATGACAGGAGCCGCAGGTGGCATGGCACTTGTAGCAGTTGTTGTCGAAGGCCACCTTGAAACCGCTGTCCTCCTCCTCCAGGACGCCGGGATGGACGAAGTTGTCAAAGAAGTTGGCCATGCCCTGGACGGTATAATGGATGGCCGTGGCGTAGGTTTCCGTGATCTCGCCGTGGCACTCGGCGCAGACCCCCTCGGTGGAAGAGGAGGGCATGACGGTCATGCCGGCATGGGCCTGCTCCCGGTCCGTAATGTTTTCCCCCCCGTGACAGGCGATGCAGCCCAGGCGGCCGTGCTCCGTTTCCAGGAAGTCTGCCCTGACGAGAAACTTCTCAATCCCCTCCAACTGAGGGGCAGCAACGCCTCAACCTCCGCCTCCCCCCGCCGTCTCCGGCGGTATGTACAACCCCGTGATGATCTGGGCGTCCAGGTGGCAGGCAACGCAGGCATCGCTGGCGACGGGTTCCACATGGCCGCCCCGGACCCCCAGGTTCCAGACAATAACCCCCACCACCAGCAGAGAGGCAAACGTCAAGTACAAGGCCTTAGCTTTATCCAGTTTCTGCATGTAGCCAACTCCTCCGCCAAGGATTGTGAATAATTTCTCAATTCATCGTAAATATTCTGGCCTGCAGGATTATTTTTCTGTAATTCGACTTTTTTATGCCTTTTTCCTCCCTGTTAAAAAGGGGGCTGGAAAATATTTTCCCTTTTTTGCACACAAAAGTAAGAAACGGGGCACACCCGTACCCCGACCCTTCTTTATTTACCGCAAATTGCGGGTGAACCCCGCAGTCCCCTGCTAACCATTAATAGTAAGGCTTTTCTTCCCGCTGCGGCTGCCCGGCCTCAATCCGTCATCTGGCGGATCTGCTTGCTCCTGGAAATGTACTCCCGCAGGGCTTCCACCACCAGCATTTCCCTGGTGCTTCCCCGCAATCTTGAGAGTTCCGTGATCTGCTCCCAAAGTTCCTTGTCCATATAGTCTTCCAGGTTCAATTCGTAGTCCATCTTCTTCTCCCCTTTATAACAGATGATAAATTTCACAAAGAAAAAGCCGGGCTGCTGACCCAGTCCCAGCAGCCCGGCTGCCGTGGCGTAAACGCAGTAGGCCCGTGGCTTTGCGCCCCCGCCTTTCAACGGGTTAGCCCTTTGGTGGTAGCTTCATTTCTATGCCTAATAAATTATATCTTTCCATTTGCCTGGTTTACAATACTACCTGCGGATACAATGGCCTGGTACAAAAGTACCAAGGAGCCCTTCTATCTATTTCTTGACGGGCAGGGCCGGCATCTCCTCCATGACCCGGGTATACAGGGAATTTCGTTCTTCCGGGCCGTAGCTCCGGGGCAGAATCAAGGCGATGAGGATGGTACCCGGTATATTGAAGGCCGCCCGCTACAGGGCAAAGGAAAGCCCCATGGACGCCGACTCAAAGAGGAACATGGGGATCTTCAGGGTGGACCAGGCCCCAGAAAGACAAAGATATTGACAGGGATTTTTTTCACCTGACCATGATGTATATCACAAGTTTGCTGAAAATTTATGCTATAATAATTATAAGCGGAAAAAGAATGTCCTCGAAAAACAGGGGATGGTGGATTTCATGAAAGGCGGCAGAAAAATCAGGCTTATGCTCCTTGGCCTCCTCCTCATGGGGCTTCTTCCCCTGTGCGCCGGTGCCACCCACCAGCAGAAGGGCTGGGACTGGGTAAAATCCGACCATTTCGACTATTACTACCAGGCGGACCGGGACCCCTACCCCGAAAGGGTCCCCATTGCCCTGGAGCGGCTGGAATGGTTCTACAACTTTGTGGCCCCCCACTGGGACTATCCCGAGGGGCTCAGAATCACCTACTACAGGTACCCCACCCGGGAGGACCTGGTGGCGGCCACGGGCAAGGACGCCAACGGCGTGGCCATCCTGAAAAGGGCCACGGTCCACAGCATCAGCCTGGCCGACGCCCACGAAGTCTCCCACCTCTTCACCACCCGAAAGCTCTTCTGCCTTTTCAACAACTGCCGCCTGTCCAACTTCTGGCTGGAGGGCATCGCCATGTACTACAGCTGGCCCCTGGTTTACTACTGCGAGGCCCACAACACCCTGCACCAGTACTACATGGGCACCTGGTACGGCAAGTCCATCCACTGGCATGCCCGGGAGCTCCTACTCGAGGGGGAACTCATGGACATCGGCCCCTGCACCTACGGAAACGACTACTTCGATGCCGTGGGCCCCATGGCCTCCTACCCCGCTGCCGGCTCCTTCATCACCTTCCTCCTGGGGCCCGGCCAGACCAACCCGGAACAGATCGAGAACATGAAGAACTTCTTTTGCCGCATCAACTTCGCCCGCTCCCGGGAGGAAGTGGCGGACACCTTCGCGGAGATCTTCGGCACCTCCATCGAGGAGGTGGAGTCCGCCTGGCACCTCTTCCTCCGGGATTGGAGCGACTGCCAGATGGAAGACTACTGCACCTGCGAACCCTTCACCACCCACGGCCCCTAACTGGGACAAAGTCCCTGTCCCCCTGTCCCATTAATTGTTCAGGGCCTGCAGGGGAGCCGGGATCCTGCCTCCCCTCCGGATGAAGCCGCCCGGGTCAAAGCTGTTGACGGCCATCACCGGGGCCCGCCCCAGAAGCCCTCCAAACTCCACCGTATCTCCCAGCCCCTTCCCCTGCACCGGGATGATTCGGACGGCGGTGGTCTTCTTGTTGACCATGCCGATGGCGGCCTCGTCGGCGATGATGGCCGCAATCACTTCCGCCGGGGTGTCCCCGGGGACGGCCACCATGTCGATGCCCACGGAGCACACGCAGGTCATGGCCTCCAGTTTCGCCAAACTCAGGGCCCCCGCCTCCACCGCCCGGATCATCCCCGCATCCTCCGACACGGGAATGAAGGCGCCGCTCAAACCCCCCACATGGGAGGAGGCCATCATGCCCCCCTTCTTCACAGCGTCGTTCAGCATGGCCAGGGCGGCGGTGCTACCGTGGGCCCCTGTCTTTTCCAGACCCATGGCTTCCAGGATCTCCGCCACGCTATCCCCCACCGCCGGCGTGGGCGCCAGAGACAGGTCCATGATGCCGAAGGGTACCTGCAGCCGCCGAGAGGCCTCCCGCCCCACGAACTCCCCCATACGGGTGATCTTGAAGGCCGTCTTCTTGATGGCCTCCGCCAGCTCCCCCAGACTGGCTTCGGGGTGGTTTTTGACGGCGCTCAGAACGGCCCCCGGCCCGCTGACCCCCACGTTGATAACGCATTCCGGCTCGCTCACCCCGTGAAAGGCCCCGGCCATGAAGGGGTTGTCCTCGGGAACGTTGCAAAAGACCACCAGCTTGGCACAGCCGATGCTGTCCTCCTCCCCCGTCAAGGCCGCTGTCTCCTTGATGATCCGGCCCATCTCATACACGGCGTCCATATTGATGCCCGCTCTGGTGCTGGCCACGTTGACGGAGGAGCAGACCCGCCGGGTTGCCGCCAGGGCCCGGGGAATGGAACGGATAAGGGCCTGGTCCCCCCGGGTTCAGCCCTTCTCCACCAGGGCAGAAAACCCGCCGATAAAGTTCACCCCCACCGCCTCCGCTGCCCGGTCCAGGGTCCGGGCAAAATCCGTGCAATCCTCCAGCCCGCTGGCCTCGGCTACCAGGGACAGGGGCGTGACGGAAATCCGCTTGTTGACGATGGGAATCCCGTATTCCGCCTCAATCTCCTCCCCCACCTTCACCAGGTCCCGGGCCTGTCGGGTGATTTTATCGTAGATCTTCTTCATTGCCCTCTCCGAATCCCCGTCGGCACAGTCCCTGAGGCTGATCCCCATGGTGATAGTGCGAACATCCAGGTTCTCGATTTCCACCATGCGGATGGTCTCCAGTATTTCGTGTCCCGTAACAGATACTCCTGTCATGAGCCGCCCCCCCTATATCCTGTGCATGAAGTCAAAGATCTCGGCCCGCTGGGTGTTGATCTGCATACCGATTCCCTCACCCGTCTTCTTCAGGCTCTCCTTCAACTCCGCAAAACTGACCCTGCAGCCGCTGATATCCGCCACCAGGATCATGGTAAAATAATCCTGCATGATGGTCTGGCTGATATCCAAAATGTTGACATTTGCTTCCGATAGGGTCCGGGTGGTGGCGGCAATGATGCCCACCTTGTCCCTGCCGATGACGGATACGATGATCTTTTCCACTCTGACTCCCCCTGTCGCATTTTGGTTCTTCGTTCTAGTATAACCAAGAGACCGCTAGAGGGCAACATTTTCCTTCCTTCCCTTATCATCCACTGCCACTCCCACTGTCATACTGCAGGGAAACTCCACCCCTCCTTTTTCTCTCCCATCCAGCAGGAAAGCCCGGCCGCAGCCGGGCTCCCGTTCCCACCCTTCATGAATCTTACTCCACCCCAAAGGTGAACTCCCAGGGACCTTCCACGGAGTAGATCGGTGAAGCCAGGGTCACCTGCACGTGCCGGGCATTTTCCGGCAGCTCCACTTCAAAGTACTCCGCCTGGCCCGACTCCTCGTTGAACCTGGCACTCCAGCTCTGGGCTTCCAGGGAAAAGAACTCCAGGGTCTCTTCCCCCACGGGCCCCAGGTCCACGTAGACCCGCAGGTTCTCCCCGTCGGGTCGGGGGACCACCTCGGCCCGGACCAGCGTCAGCTCAAAGCGGCCCAGGGTCACCACCTGGTTCAACTCCCAGCTCTCCTCCTGGCGAAGTACCGGGACCTTCACCCCGGCCTTCCCCTCTTCCTTGAGCAGGAGGACCGGGATGGAAAAGGTGATCTCTTTCTTCCCGGCCTCTCCCCCATCGTCCTTCACTCCCTCAAAGTAGAGCTCGAAATAGTTGGGCTGCCAGCCCGCCTGCCCCTGCCGCAGGAACCCGTAGGTCTCCCCCGCCTCTCCCGTCAGGGATACGGGACGGCCCGCTGGGATGCCCTCGCCGAAGAAGCGGCCGATGGAATCGATGCCCCTGCCGCTCCCCGGGAGGATGAAGAGGGAAACCCGGGTATCTTCGGAGAAATGAGCAGCCGCACTGACGGTAACCCCCCCGGCCGTTACGGTATGGGCCATCTCCGACCACTCGCCGAGCTCCGCCAGGGAGACCAGGGGAACAGCGATCCGGACCTCCTCCCCCGCTTCCATGGGGATGATCAGGGTTACCTGCCGGGCCTCCGGATCCAGGGGCGGGAGCTGCAGGGACACCTGGGCCTCCCGGCTCCCCTCGGACCAGCTGAAGTTCATCCCATCCCCCATCCGGTACTCCCTGCCTTCCTGATCCAGCAGGTACATCTGCATCAGTTGAGCCTTTCTAACTTGGAAGGAGGCTTCGTAATCATCCTCGCCCCCAGCAGGGGGCTTTTCCACCGTCATATCGTTGATCCCGGGAACCCGGTAAATGTAGAGGCTCAAAAAGGTGCCCCCGGGTTGAGCCAAAAGCCCCGATACCTGGATATATCCGCCGGCATGGTCCAGGCGGACCCGCTCCGCCGCCAGCAGGGTGTACTCCGCCCCTGCCCTCTCGAAGAGGCCAAAGCCCGGGACCAGGCTCAAAGCCCGCTGCAGACCGGCCCACACCTGAGCCGGGCCCATCCAGGCCGTTGCCAGGAAGACTACCGCCACCACGGCAGCCGCCACCGTTTTGAAGCGCCCCCCGAAGAATCCCGTTCTCCGGCTGCCTGAAGGGGAAGGCCGGTAACCCGCCCTTTCCCGGCCCGGTCCCCGGGCTGCCGATCGGATGGGTTCCCGGAAGCTTTCCGCCCCCGCCCGGACCTCCTCCCCAGTCCCCTCCGAATCGCTGGTCCGCTTTGAAAACTCCTCTCCGGCCCCCGCCCGGGCCTCCTCCCCGGCCCACCCTAACTCACAGGCCCGCTTCGACTCCTCGATCCGCTCCGGAAACTTCTCCCGGGGCATTCCCTGTACCCGCCCCAGTGTCCGTGCCTTGATACGCTCCAGGGCATCGGCAGGGGGCAGAGGTTTCCCCTTGAAAACCACCTCCGGGAGGTCTTCCGGGACCCCGCAGGCCTTCAGTGCACGTAATACCCTCTCTTCTTTATACTCAGCCATTTGCCGGCACCTGCCTCTCATCTCTTTTCATAAAATCCTTCAGGGAACGACGGGCCCGCCACAGGCGATTGTCGGCAGCGCCCCGGGAAATCCCCAGGTCGGCGGCGATATGCTCGATGCTCTCTTCCAGAAAGTACCGTCGGTAGAGGACCTCCTTCTCCTCCGCCTTCAAGGCCTCCAGGGCCTCCCACAGCTCTTCCCGCAGCTCCTTTTGCAGCAGGGAGTCCTCCGGGTCTTCCTTCCGGGAAGATCCCCCCTCCAGGGGCATATATTCCAGGGTCAGGAGCCTTCCCCCCTCTACCCCCTGCCTGCGGGCCAGACGCCTGCGGCAGTCCAGGGCCTGGTAGCGGGCCAGGGTCAGGACCCAGGTCTTGAGACTCCCCCTGCTGGGATCAAAATCCCCGAACCGCTCCCAGGCAGCCACAAAGGCGTCGCTGCAGCACTCCTCCACGTCTCCGCTGTTTCCCAGGCCGTGGAGAATATGGTCCACCAGGTGGTAAACATGCCCGCCCCAGGCATCCATCACTTCTTCCAGGGCTGCCGGGTCTCCCTCAAGGAGCCTTCGGCTGACCATCGCTTCATCCATAACTCTCACCCATCCCTTCAAGGCTTCCGGCCGGTCCGCCTTTCATCCTTCTATCCTTAATACGCGCCAGAGCCCTCAAATCTCCCCGACTGTTTAGATATCTTAACAAAATTTCATGCTCCTGCTTCATTACCGGGCCTTACCATGCCATTATCCCGTGTCCGTTCATACCCTATTTCCATACCCACCCCCGCCATTCCTTCAGATGGGAAACTCCCCCCTTTGACGGGGCCGATTTTCCCCCACAAAAAAAGTACCCGGCACATTCGGAGAACCTGCCGGGCACAATAAACTCCCTAAAGGAAGTTGGAGAGTACAGTTTTTTATAGGCAAAGGACCCGCCGATGGATTATAATGTCGGTAAGAGCCCCGGCAAACCCGGTCAAATCTGAATCCCCCGGTTAACCCACAGTTTCGGGAGAGCCGTGAAAAAGCGGGAGCGGGGACACACTGGACCATCTTCAACATCATGAAAGGGGTGAACCAAGATGAAACTGGCAAAAGGGTTTCAACACAGCCTCAAAGGTTTGACAGATTCGGTAGCCCGGTATCCCCTGACCACGGCATTTCTTCTGGCTGCCGCCGTTATCAATGCGGGGACAATCCAGGGTTCGGGAGAGCAGGGGGTAACCTACGGCATCCTGCTTCTCACCTGCGCCGCAGGAGTGTTTCTGTCCACAACGGCCCAGGTTCTGCACGAAGGCTTTTTCCCTGCCCCGGCCAAAAGGGCGCTGCTGACCGGCATCGCCTGCGTGCTGGCCCTTGGCTACTTTTTGATCGTCAAAGATACACCAGCCATCGGCACGGAGATCCTGGTGCGCACGGCAGCCCTGCTGTCCGCCCTGTTCATGGCTTTCATATGGCTGCCCTCCATCAAGGCAAAAATTTCCTTCAGCGAGGCCTTTATGGGCATGTTCAAGGGTCTGTTCATCTCCCTGTTCTTCTCCGGGGTCATATTCGCCGGCGTCGGCATCATTTTATCCGCCGTAGACCTGTTGCTCTTTGGAATCGACTCCCGGTCCTTTGCCCATGCAGCCAATATCATCTTTGTCCTGTTTGCCCCCATGTACTTCCTGTCGCTGGTGCCGAATTACAGCGTGGAAGACGAGGATAAGATAAAAAGTGCGGTCAACTGCCCCAAGTTCCTCGAAATACTGATTTCCAATATCATCATACCCCTGACTTCCATATTCACCGTCATCCTGGTCCTGTACATTGCCCTGAACATCACGGGAAGCTTTTGGGCGGACAACCTGATTGAGCCCATGCTGGTAGCCTATTCCATCGTGGTGATTGTGGTCTACATCCTGGCCGGGAACCTGGAGAACAAGTTTGCCAAGACCTTCAAAAAGGTCTTTCCCAAGGTCCTCATACCCGTCGTACTGTTTCAGATCCTGGCCTCCGTGCTGAAGATCGGGGATGTGGGCCTCACCCACAGCCGCTATTACGCCATCCTGTACGGTTTCTTTGCCGTCCTGGCAGGTGTTGTTTACAGTTTTTTTGGCCCAGCGAAACGGGGCATTGTACCGGCTGCGTTTATCATCCTTTCCGTCTTTTCAGCCCTTCCGCCCATCGATGCCTTCACCGTCAGCAAGCTTAATCAAATCGGCACCCTGGAAAAAGTCCTGGTGAAAAACGGAATCCTGGCGGATGATCGGATCGTCCCCAAAGAAAACATACCGGACCAGGACAAACTCATCATCGTGAACACCGCCTCCTATATCTCCAGGATGGGGTATGCCGGAGATGTCCCCTGGCTTGCCGATGATTTCAACTATTACTCGGACTTTGAAAGGACTTTCGGGTTCAGCGCTTATGATACCATCGATTGGGAAAGGCCGCAGGATTACCACAGCTTTATGCGCAGCCAACGGGATGTGGTGGACGTTTCCGGCTATGAAATGATGGCCCTGGTCTACTTTTCCAGCGAGGGGGGCAGATTTGAATCCAACGAAATGGCGCTGGGGACGGGTACCTATTATTTGAGCTGGCAGCCCGAGGGCCAGGGGGGGAGTTTCGTCCTGAAGGATGAATCGGGCAGCGAGACATTATCCCTGGACATACAGGATATCATCGACAGGTTCCAGGAGCGGCCCCAGGGGAAGGAAGAAATCTCGGCGGCAGAGGCTTCCTTCACCGCGGAAAATGACAGGGCCCGGATGAAGGTTGTGATCAACTTCATGGAAATCAACCAGTTTGGAGGGAGGCAAAATATTTACGGGGAAGCCTATGTTCTCGTCCAGGTAAAAACTGCCCGGTAGCCCCTAAACATTACCACCATCTCGTCTATTTTCCACCCCTGGCATAAGTTCGGGTTTCTGCGTCCCACTTATTTACCTTTCGGGACGGCAGGCATATCCCAGCCCCGGAAAGGAACGGCAGGCATATCCCGGCCCCGGAAAGGAATGGCAGGCATGCCCCCCCCCGAAGGCATCCCAAAAAAATGAAAGCCCGGATCAAGCCCGGGCTTTCTCCAGTAACCCTGTCTTCCTCACCTTTTCAACGCCTGAACTGCCGCCACGACCAGGGCCATTTGCAGGATGAAGTCAAACCATACCTGGCCCAGGGTGGCATCCCCGGCGAAGAGGGCGAGCAGGTTGGCCACCACAGTGGCAGCCGCCGCGATGAGCAGCAGCCGCAGAATATCCCTTTTCATCTTCACCGCCGCGGCAAAGGCGCCGTAGGCGATGCCGATGGCCAGGGCCCCGGCCCAGCGGGCCGCCAGGGCGAATTCGGGGGTAAATGCACCCCCTCCATAGATTGTGCCTGCCAATGAGGGAGAAAATACGGCAATCAATCCCATGATCAGGTTATATACCGCGTATAGATACAGCACCCCTTTGATGTAGCCTTTCATGCTGATCTTCCTCCTTTCCTCATTTTTGGAACTTCGGGTTTCGAACCGGCAAAATACCTTCGAAAAATCAGATACCGGGTGTTTACCTTACCTTTCGACCCAAACCTCCAAAATCCTCTTGCAAACTACCAGAGGGGCCAATTTTTGTCATTCCGGCAAAAACTTTGAGGGATGGGCCTCTGGCCCGGAAAAACCCCCTGCAGCTCAGGGACAGGTAATCGTCAAAAAACGTCGAAAGAATTCAGGCGGGGTGGCTCACTTTTTTCCGAGCACAGTGGCTCACTTTTTTCCGAGCACAGTGGCTCACTTTTTTCTTGACATTAGCAGGCCTGCGAAGTGTGTACGCCGCCTACTGAAAGGAGAGATTCCATGAACATACACTACATAAAGGCAGCAGCATCCCACCTGGAGGAAGCCGTAACAATGGTTACCGAAGCTTACCGGGAGGAGCGCCAGGCTCTGCCCATCCTTCCCGGGGAAGAGGACTTCCTGTCGGACTTTCGGGAAGCCCTGGAAGAACTCCTGGCGGAAGGGTCGGGGGTTATGGCCCTGAGCCGGGGTCGCCTGGTGGGGTTCCTGACAGGTTTCAAGGTGGATGCCCTCTTCGGGAAGGCCGAAGGCATCTACGTCCCCCTCTACGGCCGGGGGGCGCTGAAAGAAAACCGCCAGAGGCTCTACCAGGGGCTATACCGGGAGGCAGCGGCCCTGTGGGTGCAGGAGGGATGCCT
>PWVN01000163.1 GCA_003561835.1 Syntrophomonadaceae bacterium | reverse complement strand
TTAAGATACTCATTTATATCTTTGACATAGGTGTTAGCAACTTCTGAAATATGAACCAGGCCTGTTTGGCCATTTGGCAGCTCGACGAAAGCTCCAAAGTGGGTTATTCCGGTGACAGTACCCTCGACGATGCTGCCCACTTCAATTGACATACAAAAAAATGCCTCCTCTTTTAGTGTGAACCTAGAATTATTATATATAGGAAGGTGCATTTTTGTCAATGACTTATGGGCTTTTAGGGGCGTCCTGGAAATAAAAGAGGATTTCCCCCCGTCTAACCATACCCAATCTCCCCCTGGCCAGCTCTTCCAGGTACTCGGGATCATAAAGCCTCTCGATTTCCTCATTCAAAAGGGCGTTTTCCGCTTTGATGCTGTCGATTTCCCGATTCAGGGCCTTTACCTCATTGCTCAACTGGATATACCGGACGAACTGCACCGCAAAGAGAATCAGGAAATACAGAAAAAACAGGGCCAGGAGATAGAGGGCCGGCCTTTTCTTTCTGATTTTGGGCACCGGCCTTGTCCCCATCCCTTTGGTCCCGGACAGGGGGGTTACCTTCTCCTTGACCATCACCTTACTATTCCTGGGGAGGGGTTTCATGGTTTTACCACCTTTACAGGCCCCCGGGGGTCTAAAACTACCAGGGGATAGAAAAACTTACATCGGTAAAGAAGTGCAGGACCAGGACAACAACGATGGCCATCCAGATCACCTTGAAGAGCATTTTCCGGATAAACCGCAGAAGCAGCAGGGCCGCAAGAAGGAGAACCGCGATCTGCAACCATTCCATCCCCTCATTCCCCCTTCAATAAATGATGTGATTTTCCCGGGGGTAGGCTATAGAACATATTTCTCTTTCAGGAAAGAAAATCCTGCTAAGATTTTTTTCCGGGGAAGATATTTAGGGCCTTTTTTGCCCTCTTCAGGGCTTTTCCCCCGGCCTGGCGGAGGGATGCCCTGCCTTTTGCCAGCTTTCTTACCGCCCATCGCCCCAGCTTCAGAAAGGGCCGGGCGGGAATCATGGCCCGGCCCGCAAAGAAAATCGCAACTGATCTTACAATCCTGCCCACCCCCTCCAGAACCCTGAACAGGCACCGGAGCAGAAACCGGAACAGCCTGAGGAAACTTCTGCTGAAAACCAGGAGGTAAAGGAGGAAGCCCAGGGTCAAGCCCACAAAAACATAGATGCGCACTTCGCCCCAGTTGGCCAGCAGCAGACCGGTATACACCACCAGGGTAACCACCAGGAAAAAGAGCAGGTCAAAGAAAAACCCCCAGGACCGCCGGGGCCGCCGGAAATAGCGACATGTCCTGTAAAAATCAAAGAGAACCCCCACCACTGCTCCCAGCGCCAGGGTTATGGCAAAGTAATAACCCTGCAGGGCTACCGGTATCTCCTGCATTGGCCCACCCCTTCTTGCCAGAGCCCCCGGCTTTATTTGAAGAGCCTCTCCATTAACCCCTTTCCCTTGTTCTTGCGTCCCCTGTCTTCCGCATAGACCATCTCCATGATCAAACCTTCCATATACAGTTCTCCCTTTTCCAGGTCCAGGTGCTTGATGTAGAGGTTCTCGCCCCGGACAGCCAGGAGGCCCAGCTGGGTTTCCATGATAACCTCCTCATCATCAAAACTGTCCACGTGAGAAACCCCTGTCACCTTCATCTCCTCCCGGTCATCGATGGAAACATGGTGCTGATCACCCTGGGGTTTGTATCGTTCTTCCATGGTTTCCCCCCCCTAAAACTTGTCTTACCCCATAGATATGAAGAAGAACAAAAAAAAATTCCGGGATTGCTCCCGGAAGGGGAAAAACCTGGGGTGTCAACTTCAGTTCCCGCTGCCTCAATCACAAAGCTTTGCCAGTTCCACGTCCCGGTAGAAGTAATCCACGATATCCCGGGGATCCATCCCCCGCTCCGCCAGGGCCCGGGCCCCCCACTGGCACATGCCCACGCCGTGACCGTAGCCGGTGCCTTCCAGGACCAGTTGGCCTTCCTCCACGTCAAGATCGCTAATGAGGGTGGAACGCATCTCCGTGGAGCCCAGCTCCAGGCGAAACTCCGGGGCATTGACGGGAACGCCGTTGACTTCCAGGAGGACCGCCCTGCCCGAGGGGCCCCTTTCTGCTATGGCCACCTCCTCCACCGGCCCCGGGTCTTCTCCGGTGATCTTATGTACGGCCTGCCGCACCCGGTTCAAGGGGAAGGAGACCTGCCAATCCTTCTCTTCGGGGGGGATGATGTCGGTGCCGGGGCTTTTGACGATCTGGATGTACTCCGGGTTTTCCTCAAAGTTCAGGCCTTCGTCGGCTTCCGCCGTCTGGGTGCCCCCGTAGGCATGGAACCAGGCCCGGATGTACTCCCCGCCCCGGACGATGACCAGGCCCCGGCTCTCCTCCACGGCCGCCCGCACATTTGCGGTGATTTCCGCCGGGTTGTAGGCCTGGAACTCCTGGATATCGCTGGAGGCATGGGCATTCCGCTCCGGAACCCCGCCCCTCTCGTCGATTTTCTGCATGGTAAAGGTCCTGGCGATGATGGCCTGGGCGGCCAGGGCCTCCACCGGCCATTCCGGGTTCATCTCCGCCGCCACCACCCCCTGGATGTACTCTTCCATGGGCATGGCCTCCACGGAACCCTCCTCGGCGATATAAACCTGAAGAGTGGGTTCCTGCCCTTCAGGGGCAGCCAGTTCATCGGGGACCGGCGGGACTTCCGGGTCCTCGGGCTCCAGGATTTCATCCTCCCCGTCCCGTAAGGGGCGGGTCTCCAACCGGCACCCCACAGCCCCCATTCCCAGCCAGAGGGAGAGCAGCAGCGCCAGAATCAGGGGATAGGCGATTCTTTTCATAGATGTCCCAACCTTCCTGACTATTTTTTTTAGTATGGAGCACCGCTTTGAAAATATTCCGGAAGAAGGACAAAAAAAAGACCCTTTGCAGGGTCTTTTGCGGCGATTTTTAGCGAACGCTGTCTTTTAAGGCTTTACCCGCTTTGAAAACAGGGACTTTAACCGCAGGGATCTGGATCGCCTCGCCGGTGGCGGGGTTGCGGCCTTCCCTTTCTTTTCTAGCCCTGACATCAAAGGTACCAAAGCCAATTACCTGTACCTTCTCTCCCTTGCCCAGGGACTCTTCGATACTTTCAAAAACGGCGCTAACCACTTTTTCCGTGTCTTTTTTTGTCATATCAGCCTTTTCTGCGACTACACTGATAAGTTCGGATTTGTTCACCGATATCCCTCCTATTTTAGTTTAAGTCATGCATAAGCATATTCGAGAAAACTTTACCAATTCCTTCTTGGGAGGCTTAATTTTTACCGTTTTTATTGATTTTTTTAGCTTTTTCCCACCAGGTGTCAAGTTCTTCCAGGGTATATCTGGTAAAATCCCCTCCTCCTTCCTTGACCCGCTCTTCGATATAGGCAAAACGTTGGGAGAATTTGTCGTTTGTTCGGGAAAGAGCGACTTCGGGGTCCACTCCCAGAAATCTGGCCACGTTCACCAGGGCAAAAAAGATGTCCCCCATTTCATCCTCTATTTTTTCCAGAACCCCCATTT
>PWVN01000166.1 GCA_003561835.1 Syntrophomonadaceae bacterium | reverse complement strand
TGACAGGTGTGGATGAGACTCATGAACAGGTCGCCGACGTGGGCTCCGTTCAGGGTTTTATAGAACAGGGCGTTCTTACGGTGCAAGATCGCCTTCTTCAGGGCCCGCTCACAGATATTGTTGTCCAAGGGGGCCCCGGGCTGACGCAGGAACAGGGTCAGTTTTTCCCAATGTCTGAGCAGGTAGGAGATGGCCTCGCCCAAGGTGGAATTGGGCTCGACCAGCCGGTCCTCGAACTGCCGGATACCCCAGGCCTTCAGTTCCGCCAGGATCGGACCGCTCGCGGCCTGATGGAAGGCCAAACGCGCCTCCGACGAAAGGTTCCGCTCTTTGGCGATCGCGTCGTTCTTGTAAACCTTGGCCAAGCTATCCAGTACCTGGCGGCACTCCTCGGGGAAGCGTTGGGCCACGTCGACGAATTGGCGCCGGCCGTGGGCCAGGCAGTTGGCCAAGATGGTCTTAAGTTCTACCGGGAGATTACGCGACAGAGCATCACACATCTGGATCGGCGGGGCCAGAGCGGCCGCACGATGGGCCAGCACGTCGGTGAGGTTTTCCCCGGCGTGCTTGCGTCCGCTGAAGTATAGGGCGATGCGACGGCCCCCGCTCGTCGAGACAATGCCCGAGGTGAACAGGCCGCTCCGCTTGGACGCGTTGTTCTTGGCCGAACCCTCCGCGGATTCTTCGGCCCAAGCCGCTTGCTTGGCGCGTTTACCCATGAACTCCAGGATCTTGATCGTGGTGTCGTCATTGTGCAGGACTTCACCCTGGGCGGCCTGCCGGATCAGTTCAACGTAGACCGGGACCAACGACTCCGCCGCGTCCCGGACGATGTCCCACTGGGTCGAGGCCGGCAGGGGAATCCCGAGACTCTCCTGCAGGCCCTCCAGGCGGTTGAAGGGCACCCCGCTTCCGTACTTCAGCAGGGCGATCATGCTCGCCGCCGTCGCCTCGTACTTCTCCGAACCCACCCCCTCGGGCGGCTTGGCCGTGAACACCTTGCCGCACAGATTGCAGCGCAACTTCTGAAGCTCGTAGACCTTGGCCTGCAGCGGTGCCTGACCCATGATCCGGACCAGTACCCCCGGCGGAGACATCGCGTAGACCTTGCCCCGCTTGCAGTCTGGGCAGACATCGCCCGATTGCAGGGAGCCATGGGGTACCAGGATCCGCTCGGCCCCCGCGTATTGGTCGGCGCCGTTCCGGCCGTGGCCCGGCCGCGGGCCGGCGCGTTCTTCCTTATCGTTCGCGGACGGTGTGGCCTCGTCTTTCTGGTCGGACTCTGGCGAGGCCGTCTGGTCCGTATCGCCCCCTTGGATCACGTCGCGGGTCTTCTCGCTACCCGAGCCGAACAACAACTTGCGTAGACGATGGATGCTCGTCCGCTTGTCCCCGACCAACTGCGTGAGGTGGGCGTAGGATTCGATCAAGGCCTTGATCGTCGCGTAGTCCTCGGTACGGAGTTGCTTGGCCTCGGCGCGCCGCAGAAGTTCTTCCAGCTTGTCCATGCTCAACTCGATGATCTCCTGTTTGGGCGTTCTCATGATATTTGCGACAGCAACTGCCGGAAGTCCCGCCGGAGCGGGTATCCGAGCATCTCCTTGATCGGACGGTTGGGCTTGCCGGTCTGGTCGTTCTTGCCCCGGCCGGTGGTTTGCCCCAGATACACCCAGTTGGCCGCCCGGTAGCACGTGCCCCGGTTCCGCTGGGGGTCCACGAAGGTCTCCAGGAAGTACACCGGGTGCCCGTAGAACCGCTCCCAGTCCCCCGGCAGCCTCCGGGCCATGTACCCCAGAATGTGGGAGGCCAAGTGCGGTATCTCCACCCACGGGAGAATCAGATAACGCGTATTGTAGGCCAAAAAGCGGATGTTCCGGCGGCGAGCCTCCGCCGACCAGCCGATGTAACGGTCCCGGCAGCCCAGATGACGCGGCGCCGAGGACCAGGCCAGGCAGGCGATCGGACGATTCTGGGCGTACACCAGGTACTTGAGGTGCTCGCCGACCGGCTGCGTGTAACCCAGGTAGTGATACTGCTCGATGAGGCTGTTGCAAAGCGGCTCGTCAGCCGTCCGTCGCACCTGGCGGAACTCCAGCGGTCGGACCGCCTTCAAGGGACCGCACAACGGAGCGGAGTCGATGGCGACTGAGGCCGGCGCGCGACGTTTCGACAGACGCTGCCCAAAGTCATATCGCGGGGTCGGGAGTTCGATGTGGCCTTCCCGATGCAACGCCAGCAACAGCCCCCGGCAGACCATGTCCCGCAGCGCCCCGTTGGGCTGAACCCAGTTCCACGCCTCGCACAGCTTCCTCGACAGGGCCCGCCGGCTGGCCATCGGATGAGCGGCGATCAATTGGTCAATGAAGACCACATCCGCATCCGTGACCGCCCGGCCTCGATAGGTCAATCTCACGCTCATGGTCCGCAACATAGCACGGGGGAGCGTAGAACGCAAGCGGCAATCTCAGATTTTTTTGCCGGGGTTGCGGGGATCAGACCGCCGGACTGACCCTTGCCGCGCGGCGCGACTTCGTCGCCGTTGAACGCAAAGCGTTCGCCGCGGGTCAAGGGCTGACAGACCGCCACGTCGGCGCCGCCTGAACGCCGTCGGGATTGCCCGCGGAGAGAAGGGCCTGCAACTGGTGGGCCTCCAGGGTTCGGGCCGCCCCGGCCCGGCTGACCGGCCACCAGCGAAAATGCCCGCGGGAAAGCCGTTTCTGGCAAAGCCAAAAACCCTGGCCGTCATACGCCAGTACCTTCACCGACGTGGCTCGCCGGTTGCGGAAAACGAATACCCAGCCGCGAAACGGGTCCTGCTGGAGCACGTCTTGGCAAAGCCGGGCCAGCCCGTCGATCCCCTTGCGGAAATCCACCGGCTCCACCGCGACCAGGATGCGCATCTGCGGCGTGACCTGGATCATGTTGTCGTGCTCCAGAAGCTCCGGCTCAACGCCGCCAGGTCCGGGGCTTCGACACCCTTGAGGTGAATGCGCATCTTTGCTCCACCCGGATCCTCCAACTCCAGGATGCATTCCCGAGAGCTACCCGAGGCCGGGGGAGCCAGCTCGACGAACGTGGCCATGCCGCCCTGGTCAGATGGGGGGACGAAGGCCTCCATACGTTGCTTGAGCGCGTTGTAGTCGAGACGGAGGGCCCGCACCGTTCGGTTCAGACCGTGCTTCCGGGCGGCCTTTACCGCCAAGGCCCACAGCGCTGCAGGAATGCGCGAGTGGCCCTGGCGCGTCCGACGCCACCGTTCAAAACGCCGGCGGGTTCTCTCCAACTGAGCGGGAAGATCACGTATCTGCCTGGTTGTCATCAGCGGTCCTCCATAAGGCTGTAACTCGACCGCCGATGATATGAAATCCATCACACCGATTCATGCAGGCTTACCGGAAGGACACAACATACTACTCTGCGGCAAATACCGTCTGCCGGGGTAAAGCCGATCCCAGACCACAGCTTACACATAAGCAGCGTCGATTCAAGCGTTTTTCGTCCGGGCCTACGCCCGACGAGGCTCGCCTGGGATATCATCGAGGCGTACTTTCGCCGCAACGAACCCGACGGC
>PWVN01000014.1 GCA_003561835.1 Syntrophomonadaceae bacterium | reverse complement strand
GCACCATCCTGATGGGCCTTCTGACCAACTACCCCTTTGCCCAGGCTCCCGGAATGGGACTCAACGCCTTCTTCGCCTTCGTGGTTGCTTCCGTCGCCGGTTGGCAGGCAGCTTTGGGGGCCGTTTTTATTTCCGGTATCGTCTTCTTTATCCTGGCCATGACCGGTCTGGTGGACCAGATTGACGCCGCCGTCCCCACCTCCCTGAAGAGGGCTGTGGCCGCCGGTATTGGTCTTTTCATCGCCCTTATCGGATTAAAGAACGCAGGCATCATCATCAGCTACCCCGCCACCCTGGTCTCCCTGGGCGACCTGTCGGCCCCGGAACCTCTGCTGGCCGTCATCGGTCTGGGCATTATTGCCGCCCTCATGGCCTTCAAGGTCAGGGGCGCCATCCTCCTGGGTATTATCATAACCACCATTATCGGGATGCCTCTGGGTGTTACCTCGGTTCCCACCGGCCTCGGCGACATCATCGGCCGGCCTGCCAGCCTCACCCCCATCCTCTTCCAGTTGGACATCAGGGGCGCTCTGAGCCTGGGCTTTTTCACCATCTTTGCTTTCGTTTTCGTGGATGTTTTTGACACCATGGGCACTCTTCTGGGCACCGGGGCCCGGGCCGGCTATCTGGACAAAGAAGGCCGTCTGCCCAAGGTTAAGGAAGCCATGATTGCCGACTCCATCGCCACGGCTGCCGGCGCCGCCCTGGGGACCAGCACCGTCACCACCTACGTGGAGAGCACCGCCGGAATTTCCGAAGGGGGCAGGACGGGCCTTACCTCCATCACCATAGGGCTTCTATTCCTGGCCAGCCTCTTCATCGCACCCCTGGCCCTGCTGGTGCCCGGTGCCGCCACGGCCCCGGCCCTTGTCATCGTGGGGGTTCTGATGGTGGGTGCCGTGACGGACATCAATTTTGAAGACTTCACTGAGGCCTTTCCCGCCTTTATCACCATCATCGTCATGCCTTTTGCCTTCAGCATCTCCCACGGCATCGCCGCCGGCTTTATCGCCTATCCCCTGGTCAAGGTCATGGCCCGTCAGGCTAACCAGGTCCACTGGTTCATGTACATCCTGGCGGCCGTATCCGCAGCTCACTTCATCTTTTAATAAAGGGGAGTTGCCCGGGTCTGCTAAAGTCCCGGGTAACTTTTTCCTAAACCCTTGCAGAAAGAAAACCAAGAATCCATGAGGGAGGTACAAGTGGTGAAACAACCCCTGGTCAGCATCATCATGGGCAGCGATTCGGACCTGCCCACCATGAAGGAATGTGCCCTGGTTCTGGAGGAGTTCGGCATCCCCTATGAAGTCATCATCTCTTCGGCCCACCGGGTCCCGGAGGGCACGGCAGCCTATGCCAAAGAGGCGGCGGGACGGGGGATCCAGGTTATCGTGGCCGGGGCGGGAGTGGCAGCCCACCTGGCGGGTGTGATCGCAGCCCATACCCCCCTGCCCGTCATCGGCGTCCCCATCCAGTCCGGGGCATTGAAGGGCTTGGACTCTCTGTACTCCATCGTCCAGATGCCGGCGGGGATCCCGGTAGCCACGGTGGCCATCGACGGGGCCCGCAATGCCGGTATCCTGGCAGTCCAGATCCTGGGGGTCAAGGACCCGGAACTCCGGGAGAAAATCACGGGGTTCAAAGAGAAGATGAGCCAAAAAGTGGTGGAGAAAAACCAAAAGCTTCAGGAAAAGGGTTGGCGAAAGTACCTGGAGGGCTAGTGCTGCCCAAATTGGGCTTCGAGAGATTCAGCGTGTTTCGCCGGGGCAGCGGTTTTGCATGAATCGGGGAGAGGCATGATTCTTACTGGGGGTGAAGCCTTGATTGACAGGTATACCCTGCCGGAAATGGCCAGGCTGTGGAGCCTGGAGAACAAATTTCAGAAATGGTTGGACGTGGAAATCCATGCCTGCGCTGCCTGGGCCGAACTGGGAGCCATCCCCCGGGAAGCGGTGGAGCGCATCAGGGAAAAGGCCACCTTCAGCGTGGAACGGGTGCTGGAACTGGAGGAGAGCACCCGCCATGATGTGGTGGCTTTTACCCGGTGTGTGGGCGAGTCCCTGGGGGAGGATTCCCGGTATCTGCATTACGGCCTCACCTCCTCCGACGTGGTGGACACGGCCCTGTCCCTGCTCCTGGTGGAGGCGGCAGACATCATCATCGGCGATGTTAAAAACTTTCTCCAGGTGCTGGCAGCCCAGGCAGCGAAATATAAATTTACGCTGATGATGGGCCGCACCCACGGAGTTCATGCCGAGCCCACCACCCTGGGGCTGAAGCTGGCCCTCTGGTACGGGGAAATGCAACGGAACCTGGCCCGCCTGCAGAGGGCCCGGGAGGCGGTCCGGGTGGGGAAGCTCTCGGGAGCCGTGGGCACCTTCGCCAACATCCCTCCCTTCGTGGAGGAATACGTTTGTGAAAAGCTGGGCCTGCAGCCGGCCCCCATCTCCACCCAGGTGCTGCAGCGGGACCGCCATGCCGAATACGCCGCCGCCCTGGCCATCACCGGCGGCACCCTGGAGAAAATGGCCACGGAAATCCGGGGCCTGCAGAAGACGGAGGTCAGGGAGGTGGAAGAACCCTTCTACAAGGGGCAAAAGGGCTCCTCCGCCATGCCCCACAAGCGGAACCCCGTCATGAGCGAACAGGTGGCGGGGTTGGCCCGCCTCCTCAGGGGGAACACCCAGGCGGCCCTGGAGAACATGGCCCTCTGGCACGAGCGGGATATTTCCCACTCCTCTGTGGAACGGGTCATTCTGCCCGATTCCACCACCCTCCTAAACTACATGCTGAACCGGATGCAGGGGATCATCCGGGACCTGCGGGTCTACCCGGAGAACATGGCCGCCAATATGGCCAAAACCCTGGGCCTCTTCTATTCCCAGCGGGTGCTGACGGCCCTGATCGACAAGGGCCTGACCCGGGAGGAGGCCTACGACCTGGTCCAGGGCCTGGCCATGACAGCCTGGGAAGGGCAGAAGGATTACCTGGCCCTTCTCAAGGGGGACCCGGAGGTGGGGCGCCGACTCACGCCGGCGGAACTGGAGGGCCTTTTCGACCCCGCCTTCCACCTGAAGCACATCGACACCATCTTTCAAAGGCTTGGTTTGACAGAAAATAAAGGGAACTAGAGGTGAAAGTTCATGGAAACAAAAGAACTCCTTTACGAAGGAAAGGCAAAGCAACTCTTCAAAACGGAAGACCCCGACGTCCTGCTGCTCCGCTACAAGGACCAGGCCACCGCCTTCGACGGCCTGAAGAAGGAGGATATTTCCGGCAAGGGGGAATTCAACAATGCCATCGCCGCCCTCTTCTTCCAGGTTCTGCAGGAAAAGGGGGTGGAGAGCCACTTCATCCGGCAGCTCAACGAGCGGGAGATGCTGGTAAAGAACGTGGAGATCATCCCTGTGGAGGTGGTGATACGGAATATCGCCGCCGGCAGCATGGCCAAGAGGCTGGGCATGGAGGAGGGGGTGGTCCTCAAGAAGCCCATCAAAGAGTTCTTCCTCAAGGACGACGACCTTCACGACCCCCTGCTGAACCACGACCACGTGCAGATGTTAAAGCTGGCCTCGCCGGCGGAAGTT
>PWVN01000241.1 GCA_003561835.1 Syntrophomonadaceae bacterium | reverse complement strand
GGTGGTTTTTGTCCTGGAAAAGGAAAGCCGTTTTGTCCGCTTTCATGCCATGCAGAGTTTCGCCCTCAGCCTCGTAGGGGTAGCCTTTGGTATCATACTGGCCATACTGACCGGCATATTCGCGGCCACCTTCGTTTACTCCCCGGGGGCGGGGCTGGGCCTGCTGGGCCTCATCGCTACTCTGGGGACCGTCGTATCCATCGTCATCCTGGTCCTCGCAATCATCGCCATCATTCAAGGCTTTCAGTACAAGGAGTACAAAATCCCCGTTATCGGCAACCTTGCCGAAGCAATGGCGAATGCCCTGGAGAAAGTGGTCCACAAAGGGTAAAAGGAAGGTATCAGAGTGAAGGAACTCGACATCTTGCAGGATGCCCATATCAAAGTAACCCCCCAGCGAATCGCGATTCTCCGTCTTTTAAAAGAGAACAGCGGGCATCTCGGGGTAAAACCCCTGTACAACCTGGTTTCGCAGCAATACCCGAACATCAGCCTGGCAACCATCTACAAGACGCTGGAACTGTTTCGCAGCAAGGGTGTCCTGCGGGCGGTGGCAGTCGCTTCCGGAGAGGCGAACTGCTGCAGCAGCCCGGATTTTAACTCCCGCCTGGTTTGCAGTACATGCAAATCGACCTTTGACATCCCTGTTCCGGAAATAGACCTGAAGGAATACCTGGAGGATGTCTCCAGCCGGTCTGGCTACCGGCTTACAAGTCAGCAGCTCGTGCTTTACGGCCTCTGCCCGAAGTGCTCCCGGCAGGAAGCATAGCCTTCGCTTCGGGAAAAGCCGTCGTCAAAAAGGATCAAAGGCAAAAAAACACAAGGAGGGATTTGGGTGAATAAGTCCGAACTGGTGGATGTGGTAGCGGAAAAACTTGATATGACGAAGAAAGATGCGGGGAAAGTCGTCGGTGCTGTTTTTGAAAGCATTCAGGAAGCCCTGGGCAAAGGGGAAAAGGTGCAGATTATGGGGTTTGGCACCTTCAGCATGAGGGAAAGGAAAGAGAGGCAAGGGCGAAACCCTGCCACAGGTGAATCCATTCAGATTCCGGCAGCCAAGAGCCCGGCTTTCAAGGCGGGCAAGGCTTTAAAGGACAGGGTCGGATAAGGAAAAGAAACCCCGGCGAGCAATATCCCAAGGAAACCTTGATACGGGAAAGGCATAACGCCCAGAGGACCGACGGTTCCCTGAGACTACTTGCAGGCCTGGCCATGAGCCGGGCCTTCCTGATAAATTAAAGGAATAACCTCATGGGGCAACCCATCCTTCCTCTTATGAAGAACCCATAACCCCCAGGCCATGCCTGAATAATGCCTGAAGATCCATCAGCCATAATTCTCGAAGTTTGATCCAAAGGAGCAGGGAAACTGCCCCCCGGCCTTGAATTAATGTACCTATAATAAAACCATTCCCAACTCCCGCTATTTACCCTCTCTAAAGCCACATCTCCTTACTTGTACGCCGGGAATGACAAGACGAATCAGAAGGAGGTAGCACATGAGCAGCATCCTGGAATATCCCCGCCTCTCCATTACGGAACTGGCCGACTTGGACCGCGAAACCACCGTTTTTCTCCTGGCCTTAAGCCCCCTGGAAGCCCACGGCCCCCACCTTTCCGTCGGCATCGATGTCTTCGTCGCCGAGGAGATGCAAAGACGCTACATTGCAGCCCTCGAGAAAGAGTTTCCCCACCTGACCCTGGTGACTCTGCCCTCCCTCTACTTGGGCTCAGATGTTCTCCCCTACAACGGTTCCCTTCCCGTACCCGCCCCTCACCTGCGGGGGGTCCTCTTCGCCTACGCCAGGGGCCTGGCATCTCAAGGCTTTAAATATCTTTTCCTTTCCGATAACCACGGGGGCCCCCGCCACCACCTTGCCGTCGAAACCGCGGCCCAAAAAGCCTACAAAAAGTATGGCTTCCATATCGTCTTCCCCTTCGGCCTCGTCTATCGCCAGATGGTGGAAAACGACCCTGAGCTTCTGAGGGAAACCGGATTATGCGCCGGCACCTGCGGGGACGATCCCGATAACCATGCGGGCACCAATGAAACCTCTTTGGCCCTGGCCGTTGACCCCGGATTGATTCGTCAGGATTACCAGGATGTCCCCAAGGCCCTGCCCCCTGCCCCATCCAAACCCGTCATGCTGGTATCTCGATTGGCCGGCATCTTTTCGTCCAAGGCCCGGGTAGAGTTGGTTCACCTGGCCAACCTGATGGGTTGGGTAAGTTCTCCCGACATGCTTCCCTATTTGGGGGACCCTTCAATTGCCACACAAGAGGCGGGGGAGGCCATGCTTGAAGCCCGGGTTAAAATTGGCATGGAGCTCTTCCGCCGGAGCCTGAAAGGGGAACAGGTAAAAACATATCCGCTTCTGTGGTTCCTGCGGATCTTGCAGCACCTGCCGGAGTAGAAAAGAATTGCCCTGCCCACAAATCCCCTGCTTAGCAGGATTTACCTCCCAAAATGGAGAATTCATTACATGTCAGGAGGTATGAGAAGATGTTAAATCTCAAAAACCGAAGAGCAATCCAACCCATTGCAGGCCTGTCACCCCGGGCGGCCCGGGCAACCGCCACCCTTTTAACCCTTGTCCTGTTCACGGCAGCCTTTTTCACCGCCGCTTTCTTCGCCCCCGCCGCCCCGGCCCTGGCCCAGGAGACGGAGACGGAAACGGAGGAAGAAGAACAGGAGACCCAAACCCCGGCCCCAACCCCGCCCGCCGGCGAGGAGCCGGCCCTCTTTTACCCTGCCTTCCGGAACCTGGATGTGGTCAAGCTCAACGAGAACCAGATGGCCCTGCTGATGATCAACAACCAGATTGAATATTTGATGCTGCAGATTCAGGAAAAGGACAAGCAGCTCAACACCTTAAGTGACGGTTTTGAAGAGCGGCTGCAGCGGGAGAGGGCGGAGCAGGCCCAGCTGAAGGCCAGCCATGCGGAACAGCTCAAGGGCATGGAAGAGAAGGTCCAGGCCGCCGAGGCCAACCTCCAGGCCAGCCGCCAGGAGCTCCATGACCTGGAAAAGAGGGTGGCCGCCTTCCTGGGAGACTCGGGAATCTACCTGGTGGCCCTGATTGCCGCCCTTGTGGGCCTGATCCTCGGCCTGATCCTCAGCGCCATCCTGAACTGGCGCAGGCAGGGGAAGAGCGAACCCCAAAAGGCATAGGCACCCTGGCCTTCAAGTTTGGGGACGGTTCCGGGCACTTGAATCCATTCAAGTTTAGGGGACGGTTCCGGGGCCTTGAATCCATTCAAGTTTTGGGAACCGTCCCCGGAACTTGAACCCCGGCCTGGCATCCGCTGGAGATACATATTTTACCAGGCAAGAACGAACCGTCCCCGCTTGCCTTTGCTTGCCTTTTTGTCTCACTTTTTTCAAAGAAAATCTTTACCATCGGCAAAAAATGATTTTCAAAATAAAGGAAGAATAAAAAAAATGTAGAATTCTATCAATTGAAGTGGAATATTTCGCATGTCTTTCTTTAGGCAGCCATATCCCCGTCGCATCTGATACACATACTGTGACAAAAATCAAGAAGACGATGAACTCTCTCTTCGCAGCCATTTAGACCCGTTGTTTCAAAGG
>PWVN01000192.1 GCA_003561835.1 Syntrophomonadaceae bacterium | reverse complement strand
TGCTGGTGGCCGGGGTGGGTGTTCTCTCTTCCATCATCGGGTTCTTCTTCGTCCGGGCCAAGGAGGGAGTCCGCCTGGGGGCCGCCCTGGAGCGGAGCACCCTGGTCAGCGCCCTCATCGTGGTCTTTGCCGCCTACTTCCTGACCCGGGAAATCATCGGGGACCTGGGCCCCTTCTATGCCATCCTGGCCGGACTTTTTGCCGGCATCTTCATCGGCCGGCTCACCGAGTACTACACCTCCGACCACTTCAAGCCCGTCAAGGGGATTGCCGAGAGCTCCCAGACGGGGCCCGCCACCAACATCATCAGCGGGCTGGCCGTGGGTATGAAGAGCACCATGTTCCCCATCCTGGTCCTGGCAGCGGCCATTTTGGTGGCCAACCACACGGCGGGCCTCTACGGGATCGCCATCGCCGCCGTGGGCATGCTGGCCACCGCCGGCATGACCATTGCCATTGATGCCTACGGTCCCATTGCCGACAATGCCGGGGGCATCGCCGAGATGGCGGAACTGGACCCGGCGGTTCGGAAAATTACCGACAAGCTTGATTCGGTGGGCAACACCACCGCCGCCATCGGCAAGGGGTTTGCCATCGGTTCTGCCGCCCTGACAGCCCTGGCCCTTTTCTCCGCCTTTTCCCAGGCTGTCAGCCCCGGAGAGGCACTGGTCATCAACATCATCGACGCCAAGGTCATCGCCGGCCTGCTCATCGGCGGCATGCTGCCCTTTCTCTTCTCCGCCCTCACCATGCAGGCCGTGGGCCGGGCAGCCTTCCACATGATCGAAGAGGGGCGCCGGCAGTTCAAGGAAATCCCCGGCATCATGGAGGGGAAAGCTAAACCCGACTACGCCCGCTGCGTGGACATCAGCACCACCGCCGCCCTGCGGGAGATGATCATCCCCGGCCTGCTGGCCGTGGTTGTCCCCATTACCGTGGGCCTTTTCCTGGGCGTTGAGGCCCTGGGAGGGCTGCTGGCAGGGGCCCTGGTTACCGGCGTTCTGATGGCCATCTTCATGGCCAACGCCGGCGGGGCCTGGGACAATGCCAAGAAGTATATCGAGGGCGGCGCCTACGGAGGCAAGGGGACCCCCATCCATGCCGCTGCCGTGGTGGGGGATACCGTGGGGGACCCCTTCAAAGACACCTCCGGCCCCTCCATCAACATCCTGATAAAGCTCATGAGCATCGTGGCCCTGGTCTTTGCGCCCTTTTTCCTGAAGTATGCTCCCCTGTTGAAGTGGTTTAATTAAAGGAACCAGACACGGTGAGGAAAAGCGAACACTCGCTTTTCCTCACTTTTTCCCATCCCCTTTTCTCCTCATTACAAGAGATAAGGAAGTGGTTGAATGCGTAAGCTCTTGTTGCAGGGATTGCCCGAAACCCTATTCTTTTTCATCATTCTCTACCTACTGCAGTACCTGCAGGGAAACCTTCCGGCGGCAGAAGCCCCCGAATTTTTGCCCGCATCCTTTTTGTATACCGCACTCATCTATTTTATCCTGGGCTTTGCCCCCGGGTGCCCCGGCCTCTTCAGGCGGGTCGGCCGGGAAGGGCTGGGGCTGAACCTGCGCCTCCTGCTGCTGCCGGGGCTGGCGGTCCTGTATGTGGCCCTGCTGCCCTGCCTCGCCGCTTCTTATCCCGTTAACTTCCCGGAACTGGGGCTGGGGGGAGGGTACTTCTTTGCCTCCCGGGCCGCCGCTGTCTGGTTCGGTTTTCTTCTGTGCCGCTCCATCGGCCGAGAACCCGACCGCCCCGTCAGCTACCTCCGCCCCCCCTACCAGTACTAACAAGCAGCTAGCCGGGACGGCTCTCCCATGCCTGGTAAATAATGTTATTCAAGCTCCGGGGACGGTTCTCAGAACTTGAATATATTCAAGCTTCAGGGACAGTTCTTAAGACTCCCCTTTTTGCCGGTTTAAACCATCTTTGATATTAGAAAGTATTGCCTTGGAGGGGTGTGCTGCATGCGGGTAGTCCTGTTACGACATGGGGAAACAGCCTGGAACCGGGACGGGGTGTTCCGGGGAACCGAGGACGTCCCCTTAAATGACC
This sequence comes from Syntrophomonadaceae bacterium, assembly GCA_003561835.1. Lineage (GTDB taxonomy): Bacteria > Bacillota > Dethiobacteria > PWVN01 > PWVN01 > PWVN01. The sequence goes on along the minus strand of PWVN01000192.1, from coordinate 1,540 downwards.
AGGGAAAAGAACAGGCCAACCTCACCGGGAAGCGCCTGCAAAAAACAAAATTCAACCGCATATACACCAGCCCTCTATCCCGGAGCCGGGATACGGCCCTGCTGGCAGCCCAGCCCCAGGGCCTCCCCGTGGAAGAGAAGGCCTTTCTAACGGACATGTACTTCGGCCAGTGGCAGGGCCTTAAGGTGGAGGAAGTGGCCTCCCGATGGCCCGAGGGTTACCGCCTCTGGCAGGACAGCCCCCACCTGTGCCTGACACCGGGGGGAGAATCCATAGAAGGCGTTATGCAGAGGGCCTCCCGGGGCTTGGAAGATATGATGAAAAGCGAGGAAGAAGGCGACCTGCTCCTGGTTACCCATCGGGTCATTATCAAACTCCTTCTTTTGTGGGCCGTGGGCGGCAGCAGCAGGGACTTCTGGAAAATCCGGGTGGACACCTGCTCCATCAGCTCTTTTCGCGTCAGAAAGGATTACTGCATCATCGAGAAGATCAATGATACATGTCACTTGCAGAAACTGTCTCAACCGGATGGGCCTGATTTCTAGGGTTGTTCAGGGGCAGGTTCCGGGTGAATTCAGCCATGGCCGAGGCGGATTTCTGCCAGTTTTTCACCTCTTCATCATTTAGATGGAAGGGGATTTTTCTTTCTATGCCCCCCCGTCCCACCACGCAGGGGATGCTGAGACAAACATCCTCCGCCCCGTAGATGCCGTGGACGGATGTGGAGACGGTCAGGATGGAACGTTCGCCCCTGAGAATTGCCCGGCAGATCCGGTTCAAGGCCAGGGCAACGGCGTAGTAGGTAGCCTTTTTCTTTTCGATGACCTCGTAGGCGGCATCCCGCACCTGGCGGGCCAGCTCCTCCTTGATCTCCGGAGTCAGAGGCTTTTCCAGGTCATCCTCGAAGTACTCATCCAAAGGGGTGCCCGCCACATGAGCCCGGCTCCAGGCCACGAATTCCGTATCCCCGTGCTCCCCCAGGACATAGGCATGGATGTTGCGGGTGTCGATCTCCGCCTCCTGGCTCAAGGCATAGCGCAGCCTTGAGGTATCCAGGACCGTGCCCGAACCCATGACCCGGTTGTCGGGAAGACCGGAAATCTGCAGGGCTGCATAGGTGAGAACATCCACCGGGTTGGTGACCACGATGAGGATGCTGTCGGGGGCATGGGCCACGATGTTGGGGATGATGTCCTTCATGATGGCGGTGTTTTTGTGCACCAGATCCAGCCGGGTCTCCCCGTCCTTTTGGGGGGCGCCGGCGGTGATGATAACGATATCCGAGCCCAACAAATCCGCGTATTCCCCCGACCGGACGTTTACCGCCTGGGCCAGGGGCACCCCGTGGCTCAAGTCCATGGCCTCCCCTTCGGCCCGGTCCTTATTTTTGTCAATCAAGAGCAGTTCCAGGGCCACCCCCGACTGCAGCAGGGAAAAGGCTGTGGCCGAACCGACCATTCCCGTGCCGATGATGGAAATCTTGCTCCTTTTCATCATAACCCTACTACCCCTTTCCGTTCTTTGTTCATGGATTTACCCC
>PWVN01000013.1 GCA_003561835.1 Syntrophomonadaceae bacterium | reverse complement strand
TAAAAACGGTGTCCTTTTCGACTACAACATGAATCCCATCTGCGCAGCCGGGACCGGTACCTTCCTGGAAAATCTGGCCGAGCTTCTCGGCGTGAACATCAAGGAAGAGTTTTCGCAAAAAGCTTTGCAGGCGGACTATGCCATCGATCTGGGGGATACCTGCACCCTGCTGTCCCAGTCGACCCTGGTTTCCGCCGCCTCCCGGGGCCTGCCCCTGGAGGCGCAGTTGGCCAGCCTCGCCTACTCTTCGGCCCGCAATTATCTCAACAAGACCGTGGAAAACAGGTCCCTGGAGGGCAAACTGGTCTTTACCGGCGCCACCGCCAGGAATCATGCCCTGGCGGCAGCCTTTGCCGCCGAGTGCGGCAAAGAGGTCAATGTCCCGCCCCATCCTGAACTTACCGGAGCCCTGGGGGCTGCCCTGATGGCCAGGTCCTTTTACACCGAAGGGGGAAAGCCTGAAAAAACCCCGGGCAGCCTGGACCGTCTGAACCACTACAGGCTGGATAAGAAAGCCTGCAAGGCATCCTGCCCCCACGAACACAACTGCCAGCTGGATGTCATCCGCTTCAACGACGGCTCCACATTTATCTACGGCGACCGCTGCGGCCGTTATTCGGAACAGGAAAAGAAAAGGCAAACCAGGGAACTTCCCGATTACCAGGTGATCAGAGAGAGGCTATTTCTGGAGGCGGCCGGTGAACCCCTGGCCGGGGGAAGAGAGGTGGGGATCGCCTGCAGCGGCCTGCACCATGAGCTCTATCCCTTCTGGGCGGCTTTCTTCCGCTCCCTGGGAGCCAGGGTCGTGCTGAGCGGCCCGTCCACTGAAGAGATCCTGGAACAAGGCAAGAGGGACCTGGAAGCCGAAATGTGCTACCCCATGGAAGTGTTGGTCGGGCATTATAGAAAACTGGTGAATATGGCCCCTGACTATATCTTCATCCCCGAAGTGGTGGACCTGGAACCCCTCCCCTGGATGGGAAACTGGACCCGGTCCATGAGCTGCCCCCTGTTGATGATGGTCAGGGGGGTGGTGGTGCACTCCCTGGATATTCCCGAAGAAAAGGTGCTGCATGCCCAGCTGAATTTCTGCCAGGGCCCCGACCGGGTCAGGGCTCAAATGCTGCCGGCGGCAAAAAAGCTCTTGGGCAAGAGCTTTTCCCGGGCCGCATTCCAGCGCGCCCTGGACGAAGGGTATCGTGCCCTGAAAAATTTCCGGCTGGCCATCGAAGGGGAAGGCCGCCGGATTATCGAAGGGCTCGAAGCCAGTCCCGATGCCATTGTTGCCCTCATTCTGGGGCGCTCCTATACTCTCTACGATTCCTTTGTTTCCAAGGACCTGATGTCCTATGCGGCCCAGAGGGGCCTGGTGGCCCTCCCCCAGGACTTTCTCCTGGAATACCTGTGCGGCTGGTACGAAGGAAGGTTTTCCTCCCCGTATCTGGACCCCTGCCGTGAGGAGTTTCTACAGTACATGCGGCAGAAGATGGACGAGATGGGTAACGTGTACCCGGCTCAGCTGCAGCATATTCTTTCAGCAGCCCTGGCGGCCCAATTCTTTAACGAAGGGGCAGGAGCAGGGAGGCTGCCCCAACTGCACCTGGTCCTTCAGGACCCCTTCCGGTGCGGCCCCAACTCCATGCTGCGCCATTACCTGGACAATGTGGCCGGGTATCTGCGGCTGACCATCGACGAGCATACCGCCCCCGCCGGAATGATCACCAGGCTGGAAGCCTTCAAGAATACCTGCCGCTCTCGAAAGAGCAGTGTCGCCGTGCCCTTCTTCACGGCAAAGGTTGCCACTGCTGCTGACCGGAAACTGAAAAAGATCCTTATACCCGATGCGACCAAGCACCCGGGAGTTTTTGCCGCCGTGTTTGAAAATTACGGCATAAAGGCCCAACTGCTCCCCAGGAGCACCGACAAGGACATGACCCTGGCCCGCCGTTACACCAACGGCGAGGAGTGTCTGCCCTTCATTCAGAACATGCAGGATTACCTGGAATATGCGGGGAAGAACCCGCAGGAACTGGCGGAGGAAGGGGTACTTCTCTTTCAGGGGTGGGCCTGCGGCCCCTGCCGCTACGGTTTCTATGCACCGGTACAATCCCTGCTCCTTAACCGGGCCGGCTATGGCCCGCAGAAAATTTGCTCGATAAAGACTGAGGAGCTGGTGAAAAGATTCGGCCCGGAATTTTTTATCGCTGTCTTTGACGGCCTGCTGGCCATAGATTTGCTCTACAAGATGCTTCACCGGACCAGGCCCTACGAGCTGTGCAAAGGTTCGGCGGAAGCCCTCTTCCATCAGTCATGCGAAGGCGTGTATGATACCCTGCGCGGCCACCGCTTTACTTGGCCCAACTTTCTGACCGGCAGCCATCTGAAGCCCCTGGAAAAAATACTGGCAGCGGCGGCCCAAGGATTTGCCGCTATTCCCCGCACTAACGAACCGTTACGGCCGCAGGTCATGCTGGCGGGTGAATTCTACGTCCGCCTCGATGACCGGTGCAACCAGGATATTATCAAGCAGATTGAAAGGGCGGGGGGAGAGGTTTCCCTTGCCCCGGCCACGGAATTTTTCCTGTACACCGGGTATGCAAACTATCGAAAGGCAGAAGCAGACTATGCCTTCAAAAAAACCCTTTCTCACTACGTTTCAAAAACGGGCTATGCCGCGGTCAACGGGCTGGCGCACCGGGATGAACACCGCCTCCAGCAGGCTGCGGCCAACCTGCTTAACGGCCTGGAAGAACCCACCCCCCGTGAAATAAGGGAGCATTCTGCCAAATATATTCCTGAATTTACTGCCGGGGAACCCCCAATGACCGTTGGCCGCACGGGGGCACTGGCCGGCCGTGACCGGATATCGGGGGCCATCTTCGTCGGGCCTTTTACCTGTATGCCTGCCTCGGTGGTGGAGGCACAACAGGGGTTTCTCAGCAGGGACACCGGCATACCCATCATCTCGGTCTACTACGACGGCCGCTACAACGCCAACCGCGATGAATTTATCGCCAGCCTGGTCTTCCAGGCCAGGCAGAACTTGAATTCCAGGGTACAGGCCACCCGGGTTTAACGCCGGCCGTAAGGCCATCCGGGGCCTGGCACGGCTGCTGCTGGAACGGCATCACCCTCGGGGGTCATCGGCCGGGAGCTCACTCGAGGCACTCGGAAAGAAGCTTTTTCTTTTTCAAGTTTTCCTCGTTGAGGATGATTCTGGCATCCACGATGGTCAGGCCCTGTTCATGGACAATGACGGGGTTGAGGTCCATTTCGTGAATGATGGGATAGGCCTCGATGATTTCCGAAACCTTCTGGATCAGCTTGACGATGGCTCCCTTGTCACAGGGCGGACGGCCCCGCACGCCGTCCAGGATGGCCGCCGACTTTATTTCCCCCATCATGGAGGCGGCCCACTCCCGGGAGACCGGCAGCACCCGGAAGGAGACATCCTTCACCACTTCAACCAGAATGCCTCCCAGGCCGAACATGACTATGGGCCCGAACTGGTCGTCGTTCTTCGTGCCGATGATAACCTCCACCCCTTCGCCGGACATGGGCGAAACGATGCACCCCTTGATGTCAGCGCCGGGCCGGTATTC
>PWVN01000236.1 GCA_003561835.1 Syntrophomonadaceae bacterium | reverse complement strand
TGGGCAGGGATAACACGCCGCAGGCGCATCCCAATGAGGGTAACGATGCCGATCCTCACCCCTGCCGCCAGGGCTGCAATCCACAACCCCAGGGGAACAAAGCTGAAGACAATGAATACACCTACAATGATGGAACCTCTGGTCAAGATGAGGGTAATAAGGCTCGGTTCTAACATTTTAAGTCCTCCTCTTTTGTGATTGCAAAAAATCGGCTGCTTAGTGTATAATGACAGTGATTCCAGCAGGGGTGGATAGTTTTGAAGTTTTTTACATGCCTTGAAAAACAAATCCTCGGGAGGAATCCCTCTCACATCCCCGCCGTGCTCATGCTCGGAGCGGCCTCCCAGATCGGCCAGGTCCTGCTTGTCCGGGAATTGCTGATGGTTTTTCAGGGCAGCGAGCTGTCCATGGGCCTTATCCTGGCCGCCTGGCTGGCATGGGTGGGCGCGGGCAGCCGTCTGGGGGCCCTCCTGGCGGGCCGGACTTTAAACCCCCTCCCCCTCCTCACCGTCAGTGCCGGGGGAGTTCTGCTGCTGCTGCCGGCCACCATATTCCTGATACGCGGACTGCGCGGGTTTTTTAACCTTACCCCCGGCACATATTTGTCTCTTACGCAGATGGCCGCCTCCTGTTTCCTGCTGATGGCCCCCGTCTGTCTTCTTCTGGGTGCCCAGTTTGTCCTGCTGTCCCGGATATGGAGGGAAAGGGACGGAGCGGAGGACACTACAGGCGCCGGAAAAACTTACGTAGCCGAAGGGGCGGGCAATATGCTGGGAGGCCTCCTCTTTACCTTTCTCATAGTACACTTCTTGAATTCCTTTGCCTCGGCAGTCCTGGTGGGCATCTTTCTTTTTGCCTCCGCCCTTCTGGCGGCACAAAGCTGCCTGGCAAAAGATAACCTTCGGCCCTTCTTCCGGGCGTCCCTGGTGCTGCTGGCCTGCGCCGCCCTTTCGCTGCCCTTTTGGGGGTATGTGGATGCCTGGGCACACCGGATCCAGTGGCGCTTTTTCACCCCCGAGCACCGGCTGGTTGACACTTACCAGTCCAAACACGGCACCATTTCCGTGCTTAAACGGGAAGACCAGTACACCTTCTATCAAAGCGGCAACCTGGTCTTCAGCACCGCCGGGCCTAAAGCAGCCGCTGCTGGGATGGAAGAACAGGAAGCGGTGACCTTCGCCCATTTGTCCATGGTACAGCACCGGGAACCTGAAAGCCTCCTGCTCATCGGCGGCGGCCTGCGGGGCGTCCTCAGCGAAATTCTCAAGCACCCGGTAGAAAAGGTTCATTATATCGAGTTGGACCAGAAGCTGACAGAAGCGGCCCGGCCCTTTGTTTCTCCGGCAACACTGGAAGCCCTGGTCGACCCGCGGGTAGACCTGATACATACAGACGGCAGGCTTTTTGTGAAAGCGGCCGGGGAAACATACGACATGATTATCCTGGATATTCCGGACCCGGCCACCGCAGTCCTGAACCGTTATTACACCCGGGAATTCTTCCGCGAAGCCCAAGCCCTCTTGAACCCCGGCGGCGTGCTGGCCCTTGGCGCCGTATCGAGCCCGGACCTCCGGGGTACGGAGGTGGCCAACCGCAATGCCGCCATCTACCACACCCTGGACGGTGTCTTTGCCCACGTGCTTCCTGCCGGCGAGCGGTTCTTGTTTTTCTTTTCCACCGATACCCCGGGACAAATTTCCGTGGATGTGCCCACCCTTAAGGCGCGGTATCTTGAGCGGGGTATTGAAACAGAAGGGTTCTCGCCGGAGCACTTCTCCACCCTGCTGCAGAAATCCCAACTGCTGCGGATTAACTGGATCCTTAATAATCACGGGCGAAACCGTTATGCCCACATGGAAGGGCCCGGGCCGGGACCCCTTATCCCTGCCCCCCTGGAGGTGCAGGAGCAGGAAGCAAAAGAGGCGCCGCCGGTTAATGAGGCTTATTTCATAAATTCTGATTTCAAACCCATCGGCTACTACTACACCCTGATGTTCTGGGATACCCTGACGGGCTCCGGCAGCGGGAAGGTCTTTACATGGCTGCTTCAGGTACAGTTTTGGTGGGCATACCCCTTCCTGGGCCTGATTATCATCCTGGTGCCAGCTTTGCGCCTGGCCGGCGGCCGGGGAGGAAAGATAAGGGATGCCCCTTTTGCCGTGCTTTTCGCCGTCTTTACCACCGGCCTGGCAACCATGACTCTGCAGATCGCCCTGCTCTTTTCCTTCCAAAGCATCTACGGTTTTATCTATGAAACCATAGGGCTTATTGTGGCAATTTTTATGGGAGGGCTGTCCCTGGGCACTTTTTTATCCATCCGCTTTATAAACCCCAAGGATGCCTTGAGGCCTTTGGCCGGTGTCCAGCTGTGCATCGCCCTCCTGGCCGGTGCAATCGCCCTTGTGCTCCCCAGGGCCGCCGCAGCCACGTCTCCCGCCGCCGTCTTCGCCTTCTTTTCCCTCTTAACCTTTGGGGCGGGGCTGATAAACGGGGTGGATTTCCCCTTGGCCTCCGCCTGCTACATGTCTCTGAAGGGGAATGCCGACAGGTCTGCCGCCACCGTTTACGGGCTTGAGCTCTTGGGGGCCTGTGTCGGAGCGGTCCTGGCCAGCGTTGTTGTGGCGCCTGTGCTGGGGGTTATTGCCTGCTGCCTTTTGGCCGGTATTGCCAACGGCACCGCTTTTATTGTACTTTTACTATCCAGGAGGTCTTATTTATGGCTAAAAAGGATACCCCCGCCGGCAGTGTAAGCCGGCGCGAATTTCTCAAAGCCGGAGCAGCCGGTATAGGTTCCCTGTGCCTTGCTGGCGCCGTCTCCGGTTGCAGCGCCCCGGAAAACAAAGAAGGGGAGGAACCCCAGGTCCAGTTGACAAAAAAGGGCTCTGTGAGGCCCGAAACCTCTCCCTGGTTCAGCAGCCTGGAGGACGGCAGCATACAGTGTGAACTCTGCCCCAAGGAATGCCGGCTGCCCCCGGGCCAACGGTCTCCCTGCCGGGTGAGGGAAAACAGGGGAGGAAAGGGACACACCCTGGCTTACGGCAACCCGGCCCTGGTCCAGGATGACCCCATCGAGCGGAAGCCCTTTTACCATGTGATGCCGGGCAGCCGAGCCCTGTCCATTTCCACCGCCGGCTGTAACCTGGCCTGTAAATTTTGTGAGGTCTGGGACATGGCCCTGGTGGCCCCGGAGGAAGTGCACGCCTATGACATGCCGCCCGAAACAGTGGTGGACCATGCCCGGGCTGCCGGCATACCTTCCATAAGCTTCGCTTTTGGCGAGCCCGTGGTCTTTTACGAGTATATGGCAGCCATAGCTTCCCTGGCCAGGGAAGCGGGGCTTAAGAATTTAATCCACACCGCCGGCTACATCCAAAGAAAGCCCCTGGAGGAACTGGTGGAAAAACTGGATGCCGCCAACGTTGACCTGAAGAGCTTTGATCCCGCTTTTTACCGGGACGTGGTGGGGGGCGAACTACAGCCGGTGCTGGATAGTTTAAAGCTGCTCGGCAAGGCAGGAATCCACATTGAAATAACCAATATCCTGATCCCCACGTTGAACGACGACATGGCCCGGGTAAAGAATATGTGTGAGTGGATTGCGGGGGAACTGGGCCC
>PWVN01000117.1 GCA_003561835.1 Syntrophomonadaceae bacterium | reverse complement strand
GCCTCGTGTAAGCAAATTTAGGACAACTACGGCATACGTTAGAATCGGGAAAGTACGAAGTTATTTTTGGACAAGCCCTAACGACAAATTGACCGACCGCGAGAAACTAGAGCAAGCCATCGCCGCGCTGGAAGCGCAACGCGCCGCCCTCGGCGATGTGGCCGTAGACGCCGCCCTTGCCGGGCTGCGGGAGAAGTTGCGGGATTTCGCGCCCACAGCGCGCCCCTCGGCGGGCTGGCAGGGCGAGCGCAAGCTAGTCACGGTGATGTTCGCCGACATCTCCGGCTTCACGGCGATGTCCGAGAGAATGGACCCTGAAGCCGTGCGCGCGCTGATGAACGCCTGCTTCGAGTGCCTGGTGCCGGTCATCAAAAAGTACGATGGCACGATAGACAAGTTCATCGGTGACGAGATTATGGCCCTGTTCGGCGCCCCGCTCGCGCACGAGAACGACCCGGAACGCGCCCTCCGCGCCGCCATCGAGATGTTCGCCGCGCTGGAAGCCTTCAATGCCGCGCGCGGCGCGGGCCTGGGCTTGCACTTCGGCATCAACACCGGCCTGGTCATCGCTGGCGACATCGGCGCGCAAGCCCGGCAGGAGTATTCGGTGTTGGGCGACGCGGTGAATCTCGCCAAGCGGCTGGAGGATGTCTCGGAGCGCGGCGAGATTCTGGTGGGCGCGGATACGTTCCGGGCGACCGCGCCGCTGTTCGACTTCGACGCGCTGGCCCCCCTCAAGGTCAAGGGCAAGGCGGAGCCGGTGCAAATCTACCGCTTGCGCGGCGCGAAGGCGCGGCCCGGCTCGGTGCGCGGGCTGGAATCGCACGGCCTGCACGCGCCGCTGGTGGGCCGCCGCCAGGAATTGCACACACTGTTGTCCGCCGTAGAGCAACTCCACACCGGGCGCGGCGGCGTGGTCTTTCTGGTGGGGGAAGCCGGGATGGGCAAATCGCGCTTGCTGGCCGAGGCGCGGCAACAGGCTGCCCGCGCCGATATGTTGTGGCTCGAAGGCCAGGCGCTCTCGCTCGGCCAAACCATCGGCTACTGGCTGTTCCAGGGCTTGCTGCGCCAGTGGGCCGGGATCACCGAGAAGGACAGCGAAGCCACCGCTTGGACGAAGCTCGAATTGCGCGTGACCGAACTGGCCCCCGACCACGTCGCCGAATTCCTACCCTATCTCGCCAGCCTGCTCGCGCTCAAGGTGCGCCCTGAGTACGTCGAGCGCGTCAAGTACCTCGATGGCGAGGCGATGGGGCGACAAATTTTCCTGACGATGCGCCGGTTCTTTGAGCGGCTGGCGCAGACGCGCCCGCTGGTGTTGGTCTGCGAGGACTTGCACTGGGCTGACGCTTCCTCTGGTCACCTGCTGGAACACCTGCTGCCGCTGATCGCGCAGACGCCGTTGCTGCTGTGCATCGTCAGCCGCCCGGAGCAGAGCGCGTTGCTGGCGACGCTGCAAGATCGCGCGGCCCAGGACTATCAGGACTACACGACTATGCTGCACCTGACGCCCCTCGCGCCGGCCGACAGCCTCGCGCTGGTGTGCCATCTGCTCGACCTCGACGCGCTGCCCGCGCACCTGCGCGCCACCATCCTGCGCAAAGCCGAGGGCAACCCCTTCTTCGTCGAGGAAATCATCCGCGCGTTGGTGGACGCGGGTGCCATCGCGCGCGAGCCGGGCAGCGGGCGATGGCGCGTCACCGCGCAAGCCGAGCAGGTCACGATCCCCGACACGGTGCAGGGGCTGGTGATGGCGCGGGTGGATCGCTTGCAGGACGAGGTGAAGCACGTCCTGGGCGTGGCCGCAGTCATCGGGCGCAGCTTCCTCTATCGCGTGTTAAATGCGCTGTGGCAGGCCGAGCAAGACCTCGATCAGCACCTGGACATCTTGCAGCAGATCGAGTTGATCCGGGAGCAGCGGCAAGTGCCGGAATTGGAGTACATGTTCAAGCACGCGCTGGTGCATGAGGTCACCTACGCGAGCCTGTTGCGGGAGCGGCGGCGCGCGTTGCACGCGCAGGTGGGGCAGTGCATCGAGGCCCTGTTCGCTGACCGGCTGGAGGAATTCTACAGCGTCCTGGCGCACCACTACACGCAGGCCGAGGATTGGGAGAAGGCGCAAGCGTACCTGTTCCAGGCGGCGGATCAGGCCGGGAGCCTGGCGGCGGATGCCGAAGCCTTGCAGCACTACCAGCAGGCGTTGGCCGCGTACGAGCGTGTCTTCGGCGACCGGTGGGAGCCCAAGCAACAGGCTTTGCTGGAAAGCAAGCTAGGAGAGGTACTGTACCGAAAGGGACAGTACAAGCAAGCGTGGGAACATTTACAAAAAAGCCTGGCCTGCTTGCAATCCCCATTTCCTAAATCAAGATGGGGTGTATATTCGGCTATAGCACGCCAAATCCTACAGCAGATAAGCCATCGATTGCTCCCCAATGTGGTTCTGAGCAAAACATCCCCCGAGCCTAATGTGGAAGAGAGGTGTCACATCTACGAGATTATAGCGTGGATGAGTTATATTACAGGCAATAGGCCGCATTATTTTCTTTCTTCTATAAGCGGCTTAAATCTGTCAGAACGAAGTGCGTTCCTGTTTGGGATTTGTCGAGGTCAAGCAGGCTTGGGGGCGATGGGGGATTTCATCGGCCAATTTCAAATAGCTACGCACTATCATCACAATGCAGTTAGTTTAGCAGAAAAGCTTCAAAATCCGCTCGCTATTGGCGTAACCTATGTGGCCCTGGCTTATCACCAATACTGTCTGAATACTTGGCAAGAGGCGCAAATTCATTATCAGAAAGCGCAAGATGCCTTTTGGCGCGTGGGTAACTTAAGAGAATGGGGATTGGCAACTATGCTATCTGCGCGCCTAGCTTGTGTAATGGGACAATTCAAGGTCAGTATTGAACAAAGCCAAAAGGTAGCAATGTTAGGCCAAGACAGCTCGGATAGGCAAATGTTAGCTTGGGGTTTGCAGACGCAGGGTTATGCCGAATTGCATATTGGTCTGCACAATGAGGCTGTACAGCACTTACAAGAGGCTATTGACTTACATCGGGCTATGCAGGGGCGGATACATCTCGTCATGGCAATTAGTGATCTGGCAGAATGTTACCTACGTCAAGAGAGGTTGGAAAAATCTCTAGACTTGCTTAAAGAGGCGGGACAGATCATTGACACTCATAATTTGCGGGAGTCGGGTACTGTGTGGTGTCTGAATACTTTTGCAGAAACCTATCTCTTGGCTGCAACATTAGCCCGAACAGAAAAGGAGATTGCTGATTGGCTAAACCAAGCTAAACGTGCGTGCAAAATTACCCTAAAGCACAGCCGAACTTTCAATGTTGGTCTACCAAAGGCTTGTCGTTTGCAAGGAAACCACGCTTGGTTGACCCATAAACCTAAATTAGCACAGAAATGGTGGCAAGCAAGCCTCGAAGTCGCCGCCGAGATGGGCGCGCGCTACGAAGTCGGCATGACCCACCTGGAAATGGGCCGCTACCTGCGCGACCGCGGCCACCTGGAGCAGGCGCGGGACATCTTCGCCGAGTTGGGCGCCAAATGGGATTGGGCGCAGGCGCAATCGTTGTTGGAGAAATAGGAGATGAACTATGACCCTTATGTTAAG
>PWVN01000048.1 GCA_003561835.1 Syntrophomonadaceae bacterium | reverse complement strand
CGCTGCGGCAAGTGGGAACACCTGGAGGAAACAGGATAACCGGCGGAAAGCCGGTTTTTTTGCTATTTTGCGCAAAAAAACTCAAAAATAAGAAGGATATGGTAATATTGTGTCGAATTCCTCTGTACTTGAAAGGATTTGTGAGGTGAAGAAAGTGTCTGTTGCCCTGGGAAGAAAAATAAAAGCCGTGCGCAGGCTAAAACGAATGACCCAGCAGGATTTGGCCGACCGCATCGGGATCTCTGTAAGCCAGCTGAGCTGCATCGAGCGGGGGAGCAAGTATCCGCGGCAAGAGATTATCGTGGGAATTGCCGATGTTTTGAACATATCCCCCTATGAGTTCTTTATTCTGCCGGAACATGTGCAAAAGCATGCCCTGTGCCCCTAACCCGAAAGGGTTATTTTTTTTGCCCCGGTAGAACAGTGTAGAACAGGGAACAGTTGTAAATCCTTCCCGGAGTAGGTATGATAAGACGGGTGGTGATATCTTGATTCCTTCGCTGCAAATTGGCCCGGTCGAAATCAAGACCCCGGTGGTGGCGGCTCCCATGGCGGGGGTGACCAATGCTGCCTTCCGGCTGCTGGCCCGGGAAGCCGGGGCGGGGCTGGTCTCTTCCGAGATGATCAGTGCCAAGGGCCTGGTTTACAACCTCAAGAGAACCTTGCCCCTTTTGAAATTCTTCCCCGGGGAGCGGCCCATCAGCATGCAGATCTTTGGTTCCGACCCCTGTTTCATGGCCCGAGCCGCCGCATACATCCAGGGGCTTGGGCCCGACATCATCGATATAAACATGGGATGCCCCGTAGCCAAGGTGGTCAGGGGCGGGGATGGCTGTGCCCTCATGCGGGACCCCGGGAAGGCGGGGGAAATCATCACCGCTGTCCGGAAGGCCGTCTCCCTGCCCGTTACCGTAAAAATCCGCAAGGGGTGGGACCTTGGGGAGGTCAATGCCGTGGAAGTGGCCCGGGTGGCCCGGGACAGGGGCGCCGCCGCCATCACCGTCCACGGCCGGACCCGGGACCAGTTTTACGGGGGCAAGGCGGACTGGGATATTATCCGGCAGGTGGTGGAAGCGGTGGACATCCCCGTCATCGGCAGCGGAGACATCTTTGCTCCCCGGGATGCCCTGGCAATGTTCCGGGAGACGGGCTGTGCTGCCGTTATGGTGGGCCGGGGGGCCCTGGGAAACCCCTGGCTTTTTGCCGGGATTCGCGCCCTGCTGGAGAAGGGGGAAACCCTGCCGCCCCCCACAGGGGCGGAAAAGGCGGCCATGGCCCTGCGGCACATGGACCTTCTGGTGGAACTGAAGGGAGAGAAGACGGGGATCCGGGAGATGCGCAAGCACGCCTCCTGGTATGTCAAAGGCCTCAAAGGGGCGGCTGCGGCCCGGCAGGATATCTGCAGGGCTGAGACCCGGGAGGAAATGCGAAAGGTACTGGCGGAATTTTTACAGGTATCATGATCCAAAGCCGGCAATTCGATTCTATATGGGAATTTTGCACAGCCTGGCACATCACAGGCCCTGCGTATTGCCAAGAGGCCCTGCATCTGGTACAATAAGCCTGTGTACATAAATGTGCACAGGCTTATCTTGCGGAAGGAGGTATCGGGGCGTGGATTTCTTACGGATCGGGGACAAGCTCATCGATACCCAGAGGGTCCACCGGACTGTGGACCAGGTTTTATCCCTACGCCAGCAGGGGTATTCTCAGCAGGAGGCGGCCAAAAAACTCAGGCTGGAGCGAAGCTTCATCTCCCGGCTGGAGAACCTGGGCGAGGTTCGCAAGGGCAAAAAGCTGGGGATTGTGGGGTTCCCCCTGCAGAACAAGGATGAGATTGCCGGGATTGCCCGGAGGGCGGGGTTTGATTTCCTGCTGCTCATGAACGACGAGGAGCGCTGGCGGTTTGTCAAGGACCGTTCGGGTATGGATTTTTTTAACGAAATGATGGGCATTATTTCCCGGATCCGGGAGTGCGATACCATTCTCATCCTGGGCTCATCCAAGTGGATCCGCCTGGGGGAGGCTCTTTTTGACCGACAGGTGCTGTACATGGAATTGGGAGAAACCCCTATCGACGGCGATGTGTACCTGGACCCCAAGGTTTTTCAAGACCTGGTAAACAATGTTTTAAAGAAAGGGGAGGATGAGCTGTGAAGCATGTTGTCAGCATCAGTTTGGGTTCCTCTCGCAGAAACCATTCGGTGGAAATGGAGTTTGCCGGGGAACAGTGCCGGGTGGAACGGATCGGGACCGACGGGGATCTGGACCGGATGATTGCCATGATAAAGGATCTGGACGGGAAAGTGGACTGCTTTGGCCTGGGGGGGATGGACCTCTATGCCTGGGCCGGGGAGAAGAGATACATGATCCGGGATGCAAAAAAGGTGGCTCGGGCTGCGGCCAAAACTCCCATGGTGGACGGTTCGGGATTAAAAAACACCCTGGAGAGGGAAGCTATTTTATATCTGAGCAGCGAAACCGACATCCTTGACGGCGTGAAGCAGGTTCTCATGACCAGCGCTGCCGACCGCTACGGTATGGCCCTCTCCTTCTGGAATTTGGGCCTTAAAGTGACCTTCGGCGATCTCCTGTACCTGTTAAAGGTGCCTGTGCCTATAAACAGCATGAAATCATTGCAACTGGCCGTCAAGATTCTGGCCCCCGTGGTGGTGCTGCTGCCCTTTAAACTTCTCTATCCCACGGGAGACAAGCAGAACGAGACGGCTCCCAAGTTTACCAAATACTTTGACCGGGCCGATGCCATCGCCGGCGATTTCCACCTGATCCGCCGCAACATGCCGCCCAGGCTCCCGGGGAAAATCATCATCACCAACACCACCACCAGGGAGGATGTGGCCCTCCTCAGGGATATGGGGGTCAAGATCCTGGTCACCACCACCCCGGAGTTGAAGGGCCGCTCCTTCGGCACCAATGTCATGGAGGCCCTCCTGGTGGCCCTTGCAGGCAAAAAGGAAGAGTTGACGGGAGAGGAATACCTCCATTGGATCAAGGAATTGAAGTTTGTGCCCCGCATCGAAAAGCTGAATTAGGAGGACGATTGGCGTGAACAAGTTTGCCTTTATCATCCACCCCCTGGAAAAAGACGATATCTTCCGCAAGCTCAAATTCATGCGCCGCTGGCCGGAATCCCTGGTGGATGCCGCCCGCTTCATCCCCCCCTTCAAGGTTTCCACGATCACCGGGGTGGAAGGGCCCCACGGCGCCTGTGAGGGGCTCTTCGTGGGCTGCCCCCTGACCTCCACCCAGATTCTGAAACTGCCCCAGGACTATGTTTACAAGAAGATTATCCAAGCGGGACGGGTGGCGGCAAAGCACGGCGCCAAAATCGTGGGCCTGGGCGCCATGACCTCCGTGGTGGGGGACGCGGGAATTACCGTCGCCAAGGGTTTGGACATCGCTGTGACCACCGGAAACAGCTACACCGTGGGCACTGCCCTGGAGGGGACCCGGGAAGCGGCCCGCCTCATGGGGCAGAACCTGAAGAAGTCGGAAGTCCTGGTGTTGGGGGCCACGGGGTCCATCGGCAGCGTTTGCGCCCGGATCCTGGCCCGGGATGTGGGATACCTGACATTGCTGGCCCGCAACACATCCCGCCTGGAGCGGCTG
>PWVN01000001.1 GCA_003561835.1 Syntrophomonadaceae bacterium | reverse complement strand
GCTCGAAGAGCCCCTCCGCATCCGCTGCCTCCAGAATCCTGAGCTCAATATCATCGCTCACCCGGTAGGCAAACATATCATCGACCCCTTTCCATCGGCACCCCTGCGCTCCCTGCGCCCCCTCCTTTATTCCGCAGCCGGGCCCCGCCCCAACAAAAGCCAGGGCCTGCCCTCCCGCCAGTTCACCTCCGCGGGGAGTCCAAAGAACTCCGAAAGGTTCTCCGTGGTCAAAACCGAAGCGGTATCGCCCTGCGAGTACACCTGCCCCCGCCGTAGGAGCAGGGCCCTGGTAAAACCGGGCATGATTTCTTCCACCCGGTGGGTAACATAGAGAAGGTTCGGCCCTCCTTCCCGGCGGCACAACCCGTCGATGGCCTCGAGAAACTGCTCCCGGGAGAGGATGTCCAGGCCGGAGCAGGGTTCGTCCAGGAGGAGGAGAAGGGGCCTGCCCATCAGGGCCCGGGCAATCAAGACCTTCTGTTTTTCCCCCTGGGAAAGGGTCTCATACCTCCTCTCCCCCAGGCTGCCGCAACCCACCTCCTGCAGCAGGATCCCGGCCCGCTCCCGGTCAGCGTCGTCCGGCTTATCATATAACCCGATGCTGGCATACTTGCCGCTCAGGACGATATCCGCCACCGCCTCATGGGAGTACAACCTCTCCTGCAGGGAGGAACTGACCCAACCGATCTGCGGGCGGACTTCCCGGAGGTCCACCCTGCCGAATTCCTTGCCCAGGACCCGCACAATCCCGGAAGAGGGCCACATATACCCGTTGATGATGTTCAAGAGGGTGGTTTTCCCCGAGCCGTTCAACCCCAGGATGGCCCAGTGTTCCCCCGGTTCGACCCGCCACTCGATATCCTTGAGAATATACTGCTGCCCCCGCCTGCAGGACATCTGTCTCATTTCTATAACCAAGCCCGCCATCACCTCAAATCTTGAAGTATCTTAGAAGTATCCTAATGGTTTCGCGGGGACGCAGCGGAATTCCTTTTTCAGGGGCGGGCCCGGGAGAAAAAGTCTGCTGAAGAAGGGCAAAAGTCTCTGTGCCGTTATTACGATAGAAAAAACCTCCTGCCGGGCCGGGATCAAACCCGGCAGGAGGTTTTGCTTTATCTGCCTTTTTGACCGGAAATCAGGTCAGAAGGTCCAGGACGGTGTAGGCCAGGACCTTGGTGGATTCCACCATGGAGTCTATCTCCACGTATTCGTCGGCCGCGTGGTAGTTGGCACCGTCGGGGCCGAAGATGATGGTGGGGATCTTCAAGAGGGAGGCGATGTGGTTGGCGTCGGATTCGGAACGGAAATAGGAGATTCCCGCCTCTTTCCCGATGACCTCCCGGCAGCCCCCCTGCAGGGATTTGACAATGGCTTCGTCCTCCCGGACGATCCAGGGCTGGAAGTAGGCGTCGGGGTGGGGCAGGTCCCGAAGCTTTATTTCCACCCGGCTCTTGATATCCAGAGACTGAACCACCTGCTGCACTTCCTCCAGGGCCTTCTCCGCATCCCCCTCCACGGTGTGGCGGTAGATGGTAAAACTGGCCTCTTCCGGCACCAGCAGGTACTTCTCCCCTCCCCGGAGGTTGGTGATGCACATAGTCCCCTTCCCCAGTTTGGGATGCTCACCCAGGTCCAGTTCCTCCGTCAGGGCCGTGATGATGCGGGCCGCATCCTCCACGGCGTTGATCCCCTTCTCCGGGTTGGCCCCGTGGGCGGAAAGGCCCTTGACAGTCACATAGTAAACGGCTGTCCCCCGGCTTCCCAAAGCGATGGAGGGGAACTTCTCGTCCCCGGGAGCAAAGGGGGCCGAGGGTTCCGGGACGATGGCGAAATCGCAGTCGGAAACGATCTCATCCTTGATGGTATAGAAGGTCCCCAGCCCGAAGGGGCCCTCCTCATCGCTGACGGCGGTAAAAACGATGTCTCCCTTCAGGTTGACCCCCGCTTCCACCAGGGCCTCCAGCAGGAAGACGGACATGACCACCCCGGCTTTCATGTCCAGGGCCCCCAAACCGTAGAGGCGCCCGTCCTTCTCCACCCCCTGGTAGGGATCCACCGTCCAGCCCTCGCAGAGGGGCACCGTATCCACGTGGCCGTTGATGAGGAGGCGGGGGCCGCCGCCGCTACCGGGCAGCCGGACGATGAGGTTTTCCCCCTTAAAACCGGTTATTTTTTTCTCTTCGTAGCTGTGGATATCCAGCTGCAGGCGGTTGTAGTAGGAAAGCCTGCCCCGCAGGAAATCGATGATCTCCTCTTCGTGGAAAAAGGGGCTCTTGATGCTCACCAGCTCCCGCAGCAGTTTGACCATATCTTCCCTGTTAATAAGGTCCGTAACCCTGGCAAAAAGCTTCGGGTCTACCATAATAAAACCTCCCGGTTAGAGATATAAGGCAAAAATGGAAAAAGGGGAGAGTTCATCTCCCCTTTTACGGTTTTGCACCGATCAGGCGCCCATGGAGGGGTCCTTCTCGGAATAGGTCCGGACACTGGCAATGTCGCCTTCCTTGAACATGGCAAACCCGGTGATGCCGTAGATGATGGCGATGATGGGCACCAGGTAGGACAGGAAGACATAGGGGAAGTAATCCCAGGTGGATACGCCCAGGGCCCCGGTGAAGAAGACACCGCAGAGTCCCCAGGGGACCAGGGGTGAAAAGACGGTCCCCGAGTCCTCGGAGGTCCGGGAGAGGACCTGGGGCAGCAGTTTATGCTGCTTGTAGGCGGGGATCAGCATCCGCCCGGGGATGATGATGGCCATGTACTGGCTGGCGGAGAAGAGGTTGACGGCGATGGCAGCGAACACATGGGTGATGATGAGGCCCTTGACGCTGCTGACCAGGGCGGACATTTTCTCCAACAATACATTTAATACCTGGGTTTTTTCCACCAGGCCCCCGAAGGAAAGGGCTACAAAGCCCAGGGAGATGGTCCACATCATGCTCTGGAGGCCACCCCGGCTTAAGAGGCTGTCGATCTCGGCAATGCCCGTTGTGGAAGAATAGCCGTAGTTCATGAAGTTCAATACGGCACTCAACCCGTAGCCCTGGAAGACCATGGCAAAGATGCCCCCCACGATGGAGGCGATGACCATAACGGCCAGGCCCGAGACCCGCTTGATGGCCAGGATGACCACCAGGATGGGGGGAATGAAGTGGATAAAGCTGATATGGAAGTTGTCTGTCAGGGCGTTGAGGATCATCTGAACCTGCCCTTGATCGATCTGGCCGCTGGAAAAGCGCAGGCCCATGATGGCATACAGGATGATGGCAATGACGATGCCTGGAACGGTGGTGTACATCATGCTCTTGATGTGGTCGAAGAGGTCCGCCTCCCCTACCGCTGCCGCCAGGTTGGTGGAGTCGGAGAGGGGGGACATCTTGTCGCCAAAGATGGAACCGGAGATGACGGCACCGGCGGTCATGGCCGGAGGAATGCCCAGGCCCATGCCGATACCCATGAAAGCCACACCGAAGGTGGCGCCCGTGGTCCAGGAACTGCCGGTGGTTACGGAAGCCACACAGCAGATAAAACATACGGCAGCCAGGAAAATGGATGGCGATAAGACCAGCATACCGTAGTAGATGAGGGAGGGAATGGTCCCGGCGGGAATCCAGGAGCCCACCAGTACCCCT
>PWVN01000202.1 GCA_003561835.1 Syntrophomonadaceae bacterium | reverse complement strand
TTCTCCCGATCCGCCTGGGGCATGGCAGGCGCAAACACCCGCTCTGCCCTCAGCTTGCCGGCAATCTCCCCCCGGTCCCGCCAGAAACCCACCGTCAACCCCGCCAGGTAGGCAGCCCCCAGGGCCGTGGTTTCGGTAATGTGGGGCCGGTGGACCGGCACCCCCAGGATATCCGCCTGAAACTGCATGAGGAAATTGTTGGCGCTGGCCCCCCCGTCCACCTTCAGCTCCTTGAGGGTTATGCCCGAGTCCTCCTCCATGGCCTCCAGGACGTCCCGGGTCTGGTAGGCGACGGACTCCAGGGTGGCCCGGACCAGGTGCTCCATTTTCGCCCCCCGGGTCAGTCCCAGGATGGCCCCCCGGGCATACATATCCCAGTACGGGGCCCCCAGGCCCACAAAGGCCGGCACCACATAGACCCCGTTGGTGTCGGGGACCCGCAGGGCCAGTTCCTCCGTTTCTCCCGCCTCCCGGACCACCTTCAACTCATCCCGCAGCCACTGGACGGCGGCTCCCGCCACGAAGATGCTTCCCTCCAGGGCATACTCCACCTGTCCCCCCAGGGACCAGGCAATGGTGGAAAGGAGGCCCTTCCGGGAAGGTACGGGCTTTGACCCCGTGTGCATGAGCATGAAGCAGCCGGTCCCGTAGGTATTCTTGGCCGTCCCGGGGCTGAAGCAGCCCTGGCCGAAGAGGGCAGACTGCTGGTCCCCCGCCGCGGCGGCGATGGGAATCTCGGCCCCTCCAAAGGTGCCCGGGTCCGTTAAGCCGTAAACATGGCCGGTGGGCTTGACCCCGGGCAGCATTTCCGGGGGGATGGACAGCTCCTTCAGGATCTCCAGGTCCCACTTCAATTCCCGGATATTGAAGAGCATGGTCCGGGAGGCGTTGGTGTAATCGGTGACATGGACCCTGCCCCGGGTCAAGTTCCAGATGAGCCAGGTATCCACAGTGCCAAAGAGGAGTTCCCCCCGGGCCGCCCGCTCCCGGGCTCCCGGCACCCTGTCCAGGAGCCACTTGACCTTGGTCCCGGAAAAGTAGGCGTCGATAACCAGGCCCGTCCGCTCCGCAATCATCCCGGCCAGCCCTCTTTCCTTCAAGGCGTCGCAGTCGGAGGCCGTGCGGCGGCACTGCCAGACGATGGCATTGGCGATGGGCCTGCCGCTCTCCCTCTCCCAGACCAGGGCGGTTTCCCGCTGGTTGGCGATCCCGATGGCCGCCACCTCCCGGGGGGCCGCCCCCGCCTTCTCCAGGACCTCCCGGGCCACGCCGCTCTGGGTGCCCCAGATTTCCCGGGGGTCATGCTCCACCCAGCCGGGATGGGGGTAGATCTGGACAAACTCCTTCTGGGCCGCCGCCACGATGCGGGCATCCCCGTCGAAGAGGAGAGCCCGGGATGTGGTGGTCCCCTGGTCCAGGGCCAGAATGTATTTTTTCACGATGTACCGCACCTCCCGAATAACCCCTGGCAAAAAGAAATCCCCGTGCCTTGAAAGTCAAACTCAGCCGTAAAAGGTAGCCTGAAGAAACCAACGGCATTTCTCTGATATCGGTATTCTCGCTAAAATTGGGATATCCTTTCAGAGGGGCAGAAAATAGAGGAAGGCACCGCCGGCGAAGTAGAGGGCCAGCCCGGCCAGAAAAACCCCGAAGACCACCAGGAGACCGTTGTACATGCGGTCCGTGATAAACCGCTTGCCTGTGACCAGGACCAGGGCCAGGAGGGAAAGCCAGAGGAAATCCGCCAGCAGGTGGCCGGTTAAAAAGGCCAGGACCCCTTTCATCCCGTGCTCCTGGGCCAGGGTCATGTAGGCGGCCCCCACGGTGCCCCACCACAGGTACCAGTAAGGGTTGGCCGCCGTAGCCAGGACCCCGGCGACGACGGACCCGGCGGAACCATCCGCCCCCGGGCCTTCAGCGGCCGTTCCCTGCAGGGACATGCGGCCGGCCAACCCCCCTTTGATCATAGCGTAACCCATCCAGGCCAGCACTGCACCCCCCACCAACCCGATAACGCCGGTGACGGACTCCCGGGCCAGGTACCGTCCCATGCCGAAGAAGAGAAGCAGCACCAGGGTCAGTTCCATGACCCCGTGGCCCAGGGTGATCAGGGGGCTGGCTCTGAACCCCTTCTTCAGGGCATGCTCTCCCAGAACGGCGGTGACGGGGCCGGGCATCATGGCACCGGAAAACCCCATGATGAGGGCGGTGATAAAGATGGCTTGCGGCTGCATAAAGCTCCCTCCTCCTCCTGAAAAATCAAACCCGTACCTTCTGCCAGTGGCCGCTGCGGAAGCGGATAAATGTCAATAGGCCCCTCACCCAAAAATCCAGGACCATGGCCGTCCAGCCCCCCGCCAGACCCAGGTCAAAGATATTTACCAAAATCCAGGCTAGGCCGATCCGGATAACCATCATCCCCGTGGCGGCGATTACCAGGGGCCAGACCGTATCCCCTGCCCCTCTCAGCCCCCCCGTCAAAACCATGGTGGTGGCAAAGGGGATCTGGGCGAAGGCCACCAGCCGCAGGCACGTGGCCCCGTAGGCCACGATCTCCGGATCCCGGTTGAAAATCTGGATCAGGTACTCGGGGAAAAGGTAGAGCACCACGGCCATACCCCCCATGACCAGGGCGCTGAGGCGCCACGCCGAGTACCCGTAGGACTCGGCCAGCCGGGGGTTCCCCGCCCCCAGGCCCTGGCCCACCAGGGTGGTGGCCGCCATGGAGAAGCCAAACCCCGGCATGTAGGAGATGGATTCGGCGATGATGGCCAGGTGGTGGGCAGCATACTGGGCGGTGCCCAGCTGCAGGACGATCATGGAAAAGAGCATGTGGCCGATGGAAATGATCAGCCGCTCCCCCATGGCGGGAAGACCGATGCGCAGGATGCGGTGGATAAGCCCCCAGTTGTACTTGAAATAGAGGCTGAGCTTGACCCCATATTTCCCCGAAAAGAGAAGGAAAAGGATGACCCCCCCGGCAAAGACCCGGGAAGCCGCCGTAGCGATGGCCGCCCCCGCGATCCCCAGCCCCGCGCCGGGAAGGAAGAGGGAGAGGGCGCCGTCACCGAAGGGCAGATTTATGTCTACCACCCGGCTGGGGAAGATGAGGAAGAAGTTGGCGACCACATTGAGGATATTGGCGTAGGCATTGACCTTCATAGGGGTCCGGGTATCCCCCGCCCCCCGGAGAACTCCGGAAAGGATAAAGGCCGAGAAGCTGAAGAGAAATGCCAGGCTGACAATCCGCAGATACAGGGCTGCCGACGGGATGACGTCGGGTTCCGCCCCCATGACCCGGGGCACAAACTCGGCATTGGCCAGCATCAGAAAGGTGAAGAAGAGAGAAAGGCTGCCGGCCATGAGCATGGACTGCTGGGCCACCCGGTTGGCCGACGGGAGGTCCTCTCCCCCAACAAACCGGGCCACCAGGGCGGTGGTCCCCACCCCCAGGGCAGCGAAAAGGCTCATCAGAACCCAGATGGGGGTGGTGCTGATCCCCACGGCGGCGATGGCAACCTGACCCAGGCTGCCCACCATGGCCGTATCCACGAATTGGACCAGGGTGGCCAGAAACATCTCCGTGATGGCGGGCCAGGCCAGCAGCACCACGATCCTGCGGCCCTGGACGGGGTCATCGGCCC
>PWVN01000151.1 GCA_003561835.1 Syntrophomonadaceae bacterium | reverse complement strand
TACCATTCCAAGTGGGGCCTGGGGCAGATCAAAGAGGTCAAGGAATTGGACGGGGACCAGGTCTTAACCGTTTATTTCCCCCGGGAAGGGGTTAAGAAGATCATGGCCCGGTACGCCCCCATCCGGATTGCCGAGGGTTAGAAGGAAGAGGCAGGCATAAAAAAATTTTGCGGGAGCCCAAAGATGCACCAGTAAGGTGCGCTGCACGGAGGTTTGAGAGGCCCATGGAACGGAACCAGGCAAGGGAGCGCTGGCGGGAGCTGGCGGCCCTCATCAGGAAGCACGATTACCAGTACTACGTGCTGGACCAACCCCTAATATCCGACCAGCAGTATGACGCCTACATGCAGGAGCTGCTGGCCCTGGAGGAGGAGTACCCGGAACTTCGCGGGCCCGATTCCCCCAGCCAGCGGGTGGGGGGAGAGGCCCTGGCGGCCTTCAACCCCGTGGCCCACCGGGTCCCCATGCTGAGCCTGGATAATGCCTTCGACCCGGCGACCCTGCAGGACTTCCACCGGCGGGTTACCCGCCTCCTGGGGGAGCGGGAAGTCACCTATGTGGTGGAGCTGAAAATAGACGGCCTGGCCGTTTCCCTCCAGTACGAAGAAGGGGCCTTCGCCCGGGGCGCCACCCGGGGGGACGGCACCGTGGGAGAGGACATCTCCCACAATTTAAGGACCATTCGTAGCGTCCCCTTAACCTTAAAGAAACCCGTGAGCATTGAGGTGCGGGGGGAGGTCTTCATCCCCCGGCAGGCCTTCGCCGAGCTGAACCGAAAGCGGGAGCTTAAGGGGGAGCCCCTGCTGGCCAACCCCCGGAACGCCGCCGCCGGTTCCCTGCGGCAGCTGGACCCCCGGGTGGCCGCTTCCCGGCCCCTGGATGCCTTTCTTTACGGCACCGGGGAAACCCCGGCCGGCATCGACACCCACATGGACCTCCTGAGCTATTTGAAGGAGCTGGGATTCAAGGTAAACCCGGAGGCCCGGCTCTTCACCCGCATGGAGGATGTGGTGGACTACTGCCTGTCCTGGCGGCAGAAGCGCCTGGATTTGCCCTATGAGATTGACGGCCTGGTAGTCAAGGTGAACGAACTGCCCCTGCGGGCCATGCTGGGGACCACGGCGAAAAGCCCCCGCTGGGCCGTCGCCTTCAAGTTTCCCGCCGAGGCGGGCATCACGGAGGTGCTGGATATCGCCGTCAACGTGGGGCGGACGGGGGCCATCACCCCCCTGGCCCACCTGAGGCCCATCGAGCTGGCGGGGAGCGTGGTCAAGCGGGCAAGTTTACATAACGAAGACTACATCCGGGATAAGGATATCAAGATCGGCGACCACGTTCTGGTCCACAAGGCCGGAGACGTGATTCCCGAGGTGGTCGAAGTCGTGAAGGACATGCGGACGGGGAAAGAGCGGGACTATGCCATGCCCTCCGCCTGCCCCTCCTGCAGCGTCCCCGTCAAGAAACTTCCGGGGGAGGCAGCCCTGCGCTGCTTGAACCCCGCCTGCCCCCACCAGGTGCTGGAGCGCCTTATCCATTTCGCCTCCCGGGGGGCCATGGACATCGAGGGGTTGGGCCCCGCCGTGGCGGAGCAACTCCTGAAGTCCGGCCGGGTCCAGGATGTGGCGGATCTCTACTTCCTGCGGGAAGAGGACCTGCTGGCCCTGGAGCGGAAGGCGGAGAAGTCCGCCGCCAATCTGATGGCGGCTCTTACGAAGAGCAAGGCCAGGCCCTTGAGCCGCCTGCTCTACGGCCTGGGCATCCGCTTCGTGGGGGCCAAGACAGCCCGACTGCTGTCGGAACACTTCGGCACCCTGGAGGCGATAGCCGCGGCTTCCCCCGGGGAACTGGCGGCGGTGGCGGAGATCGGCCCCAAGATTGCCGAGAGCGTCCACGCCTTTTTCCAGCAGGATGAGGCGAGGGTCCTCATGGAAAAGCTTTCCCGGGCCGGGGTGAACCTGGAGGAGGTGCGGACCGGACGGAGAGGCGGGGGAGAAGGCCTGGGTGAGGGTTTGGGCGAAGGACTGAGGGATGGCCTGGGCGAAGGCGGAGGAGACGGTGGGAAAGGCGTGCGCGGCCTCTATGGAGAAGGTTTGGAAGCCCCCTTGGCTGAGAAGACCTTCGTCATCACCGGCACCCTGCCGGACATGAGCAGGCAGGAGGCCACCCTGCTGATAGAGGATTACGGCGGAAACGTCACCTCCCAGGTCAGCAGCAAGACGGATTTTCTCCTGGCGGGGGAAAAGGGAGGCAGCAAGCTGGACAAGGCTGCGAAACTGGGGGTTAAGATCATTTCCCTGGAAGATTTGCGAAGCCTGATTGAGGGCGGCGAGGAGGGAGAAGGGTCATGAAGATTACCGTCAAGGATGTGAACTATGTTTCCCGGCTGGCCCTCCTGGGTCTGGAAGAGGAAGAGAAAGAGAAGATAGCCCGGGAGTTGAGCTCCATCCTGGAGTACATGGAAACCATGGGGGAGCTGGATACGGGGGGGGTCGAGCCCACGGCCCATGTCCTCCCCAACAAGAATGTCTTCCGTAAAGATGAGGTGCGGCCGGCGGATATCCGGGAGGAGGCCCTGGCCATCGCCCCCCGGCGGGAAGGGAGTTATTACAAGGTTCCCCCCATCTTGGAGGGGGAGCAGGGCACGGAAGGTGGAGCAGACCGGGAAGGGTAGAGTGGGGAGGGCGCGGCAGGCAGGGAAGAGTAGTCGCAGGGAAGGCCTGGCAGGCAAGGTTCGAAATGGGACAGTAACGGCGTGCTAAATGAAGTGGATCGGGGAGCAATATTACAAGGTGATAGAAATTTAAAAGGTGGGACATTTTTGTTTGACTGAGGTTAAGTTGTATCCACGGAAGAAAATGAAATTGAAACCGTTTCATGAGTAACCAAAGGTCCATTATAAATTTGTTTTTGGCGAGATTATCATTTTATGCCTAAAACCTAAGATGAGTCCGAAGCGGGGAGGCTGGATCCGGTGCTGACAGAATTGACGGTGGCAGAAGCCCTGAAGAGTTTAAGGGAAAAAGAAATTACAGCGTCCGAATTGCTGGACGCCTACATAAAGAATATCGAAGAGCGGGAAGGGAAGGTATGGGCTTATCTTACCCTCACCGAAGAGAGGGCCCGGGAGGAGGCGGCCAGGCAGGACCGGGAGGGCCTTTCGGGGGTGTTGGCGGGGATTCCCATGGCCCTAAAGGACAACATGTGCACCCGGGGAGTCGCCACTACCTGCTCCTCAAAAATTTTGAAGAACTACCTGCCTCCCTACGACGCCGCCGTGGTGGAGGATTTGCGGGAGGCGGGAGCCCTGCTCCTGGGGAAGACGAATATGGACGAGTTTGCCATGGGCTCTTCCACGGAAAACTCGGCCTTTTTTGTTACCCACAACCCCTGGGACCTGGACCGGGTTCCGGGAGGCTCCAGCGGCGGCTCCGCCGCCGCCGTGGCAGCCGGGGAAGCGGCCTTCGCCCTGGGTTCCGATACGGGAGGTTCCATCCGCCAGCCGGCGGCCTTCTGCGGCGTGGTGGGCTTAAAGCCCACCTACGGGCTGGTGTCCCGTTACGGTCTGGTGGCCTTCGCCTCCTCTTTGGACCAGATCGGCCCCCTGACCCGGGATGTGGGGGATTGCGCCCTGGTTTTAAACAGCATCTGCCGTCACGACCCCCGGGATTCCACCTCCATCCCCGGTACCCGGG
>PWVN01000084.1 GCA_003561835.1 Syntrophomonadaceae bacterium | reverse complement strand
TTGCCGGGATTACTATCGTCTTTGCCATCTTCCAATATTTTGGAGTGAACCTCTCGGAATTTTCCCGGAAAAAGGAGTGGGCTCCGGCCGAATTGCCCAGGGTCCCGGCCAAGAACGCCAGGATCCGGCCGGCGGAACCGATTGCCGGCATCGTATTCACTGTCCTCTTTTTGATCCTCTTAAACGCAGCCAACCATTTAATCGGCATCTACTATACGGACCCGGGCGGAAACCTGACGGTTATCCCCCTCTTTGACCCGGAGGTATTCCGGGCCTACTTGCCCTACTTTAACCTCCTGCTGCTGCTGGCCATCGGCAAGGAGTGCCTGAAGCTGGTTATAGGCAAATGGACCCTGCCCCTGGCGGGCATCAATATACTGCACAACGCAGCATCCCTCATCGTCATGGTCATGGCTTTTTCCAATCCGGCGATCTGGAACCCGGGGTTCCTGGCCTTTATACTGGAATCCGGGGTGGTGGACAGCGCAGCCCAGCTGGAAAGCATTATGGGCATGGCTGCCAAAGGGTTGATGGGTGGGGTGGCTTTTGCCCTGATCCTGGACGCCGTCATCTCCCTGGTCAAGGGCGTGCAGCAGAAAATCGCCGGTTGAAACGGAGCTCGGGCTTACAAGGAAGGGAAAAGAAATGCGGCCTCCTCTTTGAAAGAGTTGGCCGCATTGTCATTCCTTGTCCGGGGTTGCCCAGGGGGAAAGGGGATTGGGGAAATCCACATAAGATAAGAGCTCAAGCCAGGCTCTGAGATCGCCAGGCCGGATCCTGCATGCCCTGGGATCGCGGAATCTGAGCCCTGCACGCCCTGAGATCGCGGGGTCTGACCCTGCTTCCCCTGCGTCAGGCCTGACCCTGGGAAAGAATCCCCTTTCTGTAGGCCTTCAGGTACCGGCCGCAGTAGGGGTCCTTGTTCAGCAGGGCTTCGCCGGTGGCGATCAGGGCCATCATCCTCTTGTCCGTGGGGTCCAGGATGACGCCGTCCAGACCAGCCGTCATGCACATGATCATGAAGGTCTGGTTCAGCAGCTTGCGCTCCGGCAGACCGAAGGAAATGTTGCTCAGGCCGCAGACGGCATGGGTCCCGGGATAGGCTTCCTTGACCATCCTGATGGTGTCCAGGGCGGAGAGGGCGTTGACGGTGTCGGTACTGATGGGCTGGATCAGGGGGTCCACATAGATGTCGTCTTCCGGGGTGCCGATCTCCAGGAGGCCGTCGATCACCCGCCGGGCGATCTTGAAGCGGGTCTGGGCGTCGTGGGGGATGCCCACCTCGTCATCCATGCACAGGACAACGATCTTTGCCCGGTACTCCTTGACCAGGGGCAGGATGGCCCGGTAGCGGTCTTTTTCCCCGCTGATGGAGTTGATCATGGGCTGGCCCTTTTTGTGGGCTGCAAGCCCTGCAGACACGGCTTTGGGGTCCGGGCTGTCGATGCACAGGGGCAGGTCCAGTTCTTTATGGACTTCCTCCACCAGCCAGGTCATCAGCTCTCGCTCCCTGTTGATGAAGGTGCCGCAGTTGATGTCTATGTACTGGGCCCCTCCTTCCGCCTGCCGGCGGGCAAGATTGCGAATAAAGGCAGAATCCTGATTGGCGACGGCTTCCTTCACCGCCTTACGGCTGGTATTGATCTTTTCACCAACGATTAACATGGCAAATCTCCTTCCTTCCGCTGAATGTAAATCATTAATTTGCAAAAATCCCTGCCATAAAGCACTGGTTCAGTTCCCCTCTATCTTAGCACAATTTCTCGGTAAATCAAGGACAAGAATGGCAAGGCGGACGGTCTTTCTTGCCCCCCACAGCAGCAAGGAAGCCCTGCTCCCGGCAGCAGGCGTCAGGCAGCAAAGCCGGCCTTACCCCCTTCCTTTCCTGCCCAGAAAATTCCATTGCCGGCAAACTCTTTGAGACAGGCACTTCATCCTCCAGCGTCACATATACATTTTAGTAACCGCCTGCTGAGAGAAGGTGCTTATCATTCGCCTGCTGGGAAAACAGATCGGTTTTGCCCTGCCCCGAAACCATGCCACCATGGACCTGATATTAAAGGAAATGAAAAAGCTCCTGGATGAGGGAGCAGATCTTTATCCCCTGCTCTTTGACGATAACGGCTCCCTGCAGGAGCGCAGGAACCTGGAGGAAAAAATGGTTGAAATCATGGGAGACATGACAGACCGCTCCCACCGGGGAGAAAGGCTTGAGGCCCCGCAAGCCTTCGATCTTCTGGTCATCGCTCCCTGCCCGGGCAACATGCTCAAGAAAATCCTGGACGCTTCGGAAGACCCGGACATCCAGGTGAAAATCCTGACCCATGTGCAGACAGGCCGGCCCATTGTCCTGGCTCTGGTGGCCAACGGCAGCTCCGGGGACCTGGTCCGGCATATTGAACAGCTCTTGAACCTGAAGAGCAGCTATTTGATCCCTGTAGGCCCCCTTCCGCATCTGCGCCAGCAGTTTATCATCACCCGCATGGACTTGATTAAAGAAACGGTGGTCGACACCTTCATACACGGTCAGGTCCGGCCCATCATCTTTGAACACCACTGGCTGCCCAGCTGATAGCCCCGGGCTTCAGCCTTGGGCCTCGATTTTGGCCTTGGCTTTGGTCTTTGCCTTTGCCTTGGCCACAAAACCTTCCTGCTCCAGGAGATAGCGCCGGTGGGTGCCTTCCCCCACCTTTTCCCGGGCATCGTAGGCTTCCACCCGGAAGATCAGACGCTGCTCTTTGATCCCCGTCAGGACGGCTTCGGCCCTGACCGTCATGCCCACCGGAGTGGCCGCCAGGTGCTTCAGGTCGATATGGGTGCCGACGCTGGTCTGTCCCGGCGGCAGCCGGCCCGCCAGGGCATTGATGGCCGCCGTCTCCACCAGGGCCACCAGCATGGGGGTGGCAAAGACCTCCACACTCCCGCTGCCGACCTGCCGGGCCGTATTGCTCTCTTCAACCTTCACCTCGGCCTTTCCTCTAAGGCCTTCTTCCAGCATTTTAAAACCTCCTGTCTCTTGCAGTTTTTTGCCTGTAAAGGCTGATTTCAAGCATGGGAAAAATTTGAATAATTCTCTTCCATTGCCAGGAGATCTCCCGGTATATTTTCTCCTGATGGGGTTATATTAATCTCAGAGCAAGGTGCGGTCCTTACAATAGGTTTCAGCTTCCCTGTAACGGGATTAAATACGCTGGCCGGCTAACGACCCGCCTTGCTCTTTTTTTTGTGAAATTTAAACTGCTGCAGTTCCCCCGGGCTGGAAAATCCACAGGCGGCCTTCCCTTTTGCCCGGACCCAAAAAGGGGAAACAGATGATGATATTACCATGAGGATACCCCGCATATTTTCCCTTGAGCGGGTTACACTAGGACCAGAGTAAGGTATGGTCTTACAATAGTTATCAGCTTCCTTTTACTAGGCTTAAATATGCTGTTAACTCTTTTCGGCCAACCTTACTCTTTTTTTTAGCCATCTGTAGCAAATCTCCCACACTTCGGGTAGGGTCCGCAGCTGATGGGGGGCTTCGGGAAGAAGAAAGAGCTCTTTGGGTTCCCCGGCAGCGGCATAAAGACGCCGGGAATGCTCCTCCACCACCAGTTCGTCCATTTTGCCGTGGATCAGCAGGAGAGACCGGGGGGAGATGCGGGATACATAGTCCACGGGGCGAAATTTTTTTTGCTCCCTGACCCAATCCCCGGGGCTTTTGGGCAGG
>PWVN01000171.1 GCA_003561835.1 Syntrophomonadaceae bacterium | reverse complement strand
GGCCCCGGCAGTGGGCGCAGCTCAGGGGGCAGTCTACCCCGGTGCTGCGGACAGGCAGGGTGAAACGGGGGTAGACGAATTCCACCCGGGGAGGGAAGGAGGCCCGGCGGACCTGCCAGGCCTCGGCCAGCAGGTCCGCC
Source organism: Syntrophomonadaceae bacterium (assembly GCA_003561835.1). GTDB lineage: Bacteria > Bacillota > Dethiobacteria > PWVN01 > PWVN01 > PWVN01. The sequence goes on along the minus strand of PWVN01000171.1, from coordinate 13,710 downwards.
AAAGGGGTTTCTCCCACTTTATTTATCACCGTCCCAGCGGACCTTCAGGTCCTTGACGGCCTTGACCTCGTCGAGGCGGCCCACGGGGGTGCGGTAGGGGCTCATCCGGACCTTTTCCGGGTCCTCACGGATGTCGGAGGCGATCCTCTCCAGGGCGGCGGCAAAATCGTCCAGGGTCTCCTTGCCCTCCGTTTCCGTGGGCTCCACCATGAGGGCCTCCTCCACGATCAGGGGAAAGTAGACGGTGGGGGGGTGGAAGCCGTAGTCCAGCAGGGCCTTGGCGATATCCCCCGCCCCCGCGCCCTTCTTGGCCTGTTCCCGGGCGGAAAGGACGAACTCGTGCTTGCAGTGGCGGTCATGGCCCAGGTGATAGGTCTTCTTCAGGCGGCACATCAGGTAGTTGGCGTTCAGGACGGCGTCGGCGCTGGCCTGCTTTAAGCCCGCCCCGCCCATCATGCGCAGGTAGGTGTAGGCCTTGATGACGACGCCAAAGTTCCCGTAGAAGCTGTGGACCTTGCCGATGCTCTGGGGCCGGTCGTAGTCCAGGTAGAAGCGGTCCCCTTCCTTCTCCACGGTGGGTACCGGCAGGAAGGGGGCCACCCGGGCCTTGACGCCCACGGCACCGCTGCCGGGCCCCCCGCCCCCGTGGGGGGTGGCGAAGGTCTTGTGCAGGTTCAGGTGGACCACGTCGAAGCCCATATCCCCGGGCCGGGCAAAGCCCATGACGGCGTTCAGGTTGGCCCCGTCGTAATAGAGGAGCCCCCCCGCCTCGTGGACCAGTCGGGCGATCTTAAGGATGTCCTCCTCGAAGAGACCCAGGGTGTTGGGGTTGGTCAGCATGAGGGCCGCCGTGTCGGGCCCCAGGGCCGCCTTCAGGGCCTCCACGTCCACCAGGCCCTGTTCGTTTGAGGGGATCTGCACCACCTCGTAGCCCGCCATGGTGGCGGTAGCCGGGTTGGTCCCGTGGGCCGAGTCGGGGACGATAACCTTGTTCCTCTCCCCCTCTCCCCGGGCCCGGTGGTAGGCCTGGATGACCATGAGGCCTGTCAGCTCCCCGTGGGCTCCCGCCACCGGCTGCAGGGACACGCGGTCCATGCCCGTCACCTCTTTCAAGCCTTCTTCCGCCAGGTAGAGGAGCTCCAGGGCCCCCTGGAGGGTGCCCTCATCCTGCAGGGGGTGGAGGAAGGCGAAGCCGGGGAGGGCGGCGGTTTCCTCGTTGATCTTGGGGTTGTATTTCATGGTGCAGGACCCCAGGGGGTAAAACCCCGTATCCACACCGAAGTTGCGCCGGGAGAGGGCGGTGTAGTGGCGGATCACCTCCACTTCCGAGAGTTCCGGCATTTTTAGGGCCTCCTGCCTCCTCATGGGAGCGGGCAGCAGGTCCTCCAGGGGTTTTTCCGGCACATCGCAGGCGGGCAGGGAATACCCCTGGCGCCCCTTTTTGCTGAGCTCAAAGAGCAGGGCTTTTGCCTCTCTCATTTCCATCCCTCCAATACCCGGGCCAGGGTGTCAATCTCTTCCCGGGTCCTGTTTTCCGTGACACAGAAGAGCATGGCCCCTTTAAGTTCCGGGTAGTAAGGGCCAACGTCCAGCCCCCCCAGAATCTTGTGAGCCAGGAGTTTCTCATTGAGCTTTCCGGGGTCCCCCGGGACCTTCACAGGGAACTCCTTGAAGTAGGTCCCCGGGAAGGCCAGGCTGAAGCCCTTAAGGGCGGTGAGCTTCTCCCTAGTGTAGGCTGCCTTCTGCAGGCAGAGGTTCGCCGTCTCCGCCATGCCGGCGGGGCCCATGGCCGCCATGTAGACAGCGGCCGCCAGGGCGTTCAGGGCCTGGTTGGAGCAGATGTTGGAGGTGGCCCGTTCCCGGCGGATGTGCTGCTCCCGGGTTTGGAGGGTGAGGACAAAGCCCCGGTTCCCCTCCCGGTCCACCGTCTCCCCCACGATGCGGCCCGGCATGCGCCGGATCAGCTTTTGCCGGGCGGCAAAGAAGCCCAGCAGGGGCCCGCCGAAGGAGGCGGGGTTGCCCAAAGACTGGCCTTCCCCGGCCACGATATCGGCCCCGTATTCCCCCGGGGTCTGAACCAGGGGCAGGGACAGGGGATCGACGGCCGCCACCAGCAGGGCCCCCCGGCTGTGAACCAGGTCCGCCACGCCCTCCATATCTTCCAGCATGCCGAAGAAGTTGGGCTGCTGGAGGATCAGGGCTGCCGTATCCTTCTTAAAGCACGCCTCCAGCTTCTCCCGGTCCGTCTTCCCCTCCCCCAGGGGGGCCACATCCAGGGCGATGCCCCGGCTGTGGAGGTAGGTCTTCAGGACCTCCCGGTAAAAGGGGCTGACGGTGGCGGAGACCAAAACCCGGGAGCGGCGGGTGGCGCCGCAGGCCATGATGGCCCCCTCCACCAGGGCCGTGGCCCCGTCGTAGAGGGAGGCGTTGGCCACGTCCATGCCCGTCAGCTGGCAGATCATGGTCTGGTATTCATAGATGGCCTGCAAAACCCCCTGGCTCACCTCGGGCTGGTAGGGGGTATAGGAGGTGTAGAACTCGCTCCGGCCCGTTACATGCTTGACGGCGCTGGGGATAAAGTGGTCGTAGATGCCGCCCCCCAGAAAGGAGACACACTCCCGGGCGTTCCTGTTCCGGGCCGCCAGGGCAGACAGATGCCTGTAGGCCTCCCCCTCCGACAGGGGGGGAGGAAGCTCCATCTCTCCCTGGAAGAGGACTTCCCGGGGCACATCACTGAAGAGGTCCTCCACCGAGCCCACCCCGATGGCGGCCAGCATTTCCCGGCGTTCATCCTCCGTCAGGGTTAAGTAGTGCCGGCCCGCCATCAGGCCTCCTCCTCCTTTATGATAAAGGCTTCGTACTCCTTTTCATCCATGAGCCCGGAGAGGCCGGCCCCCGGGGCCAGCTGGATTTTCACCATCCACCCCTCTCCGTAGGGGTCTTCGTTGAGAAGCTCCGGCTGGTCCAGCAGGGCTTCGTTCACCTCCACGATGGTCCCCATAACCGGCGAGTAGGTGTCGGCCACCGCCTTGACGGACTCGATGACGGCCACGCTCTCCCCGGCCTTGACTTCCGTATCGGCATCGGGGAACTCCACGAAGACGATGCTTCCCAGTTTGTCCTGGGCATAATCGCTGATGCCCACGGTGACGGTATCCCCTTCCGCCTTGGCCCACTCGTGCTTTTTGGTGTATTTCAGGCCCGCTTCAATTGTCCATTCCATTCTTATCCCCTCCTGTAAAAAGGTATTTTAACCACCTTCGCCGGGTACTCCCGGGTGCGGATGACTACCGAGACCTCCCTGTCCACCCGGGCTTCCCGGGGGTCCAGGAAGGCCAGGGCCACGTTCTTGTTCAGGGTGGGGGAAAAGGTGCCGCTGCTCACCCAGCCGATCTCCCCTTCCCCTGCCTTGATGGTATACCCTTCCCGGGGAATCCCCCGCTCCAGCATCTCGATGCCGGCCAGCTTTTTCCTAAGCCCTGCCGCCTTCCTCTGCAAAAGGGCCTCCCGGCCGATAAAGGCTGTCTCCTTGGTGAAGGAAACAAAGCGGTCCAGGCCCGCTTCCAAGGGGGAGAGCTCCGGCGACAGTTCGTGGCCGTAGAGGGGCAGGCAGGCTTCCAGGCGCAGGATGTCCCGGGCCCCCAGCCCCACCGGGGCCAGGCCGCGGGGCTCCCCGGCCTCCCAGAGGCCCTCCCACAGCTTCAGGGCTTCCCCTTCGGGGCAGTAGAGCTCGAACCCGTCTTCCCCCGTATAGCCCGTGCGGGAGACGAGGCAGTCCACCCCGGCCACCCGGGCCTGTGGCAGGAAGTGGTAGTACTTCAGCCCCTCCACGGGGGCCTCGGTGACGGCCTTCAGGATGGCCAGGCTTTCCGGGCCCTGGAGGGCCAGCTGGGCCGTTTGGGGGGAGAGGTTTTCCAGAGTCACATCCCCCGTCAGGTTTTCCCGGAACCAGTCGTAGTCCTTGCGGGTGTTGCCGGCGTTGACCACCATCAGGTAGTTTTCGCCGTCATAGCGGTACACCAGGATGTCGTCCACGGTGCCCCCATCGGGATAGCAGACGGGGCTGTACATGATGCGGTTGTCCCTTAAGGCCGCGATGTCGTTGGTCAGGACCCGCTGCAGAAAGGCCAGGGCCCCCGGGCCCCGGACCATCACCTCTCCCATGTGGGAAACATCGAAGAGGCCCGCCTGCCGCCGGACTCTGAGGACCTCATCGATGATGCCTGCAAACTGGACCGGCAGGTTCCAGCCGCTGTAATCCACCATCTTTCCCTTATGCTTAAGATGCTTTTCGTAAAAGGGCGTTTTTGTCGGCTCTATCATGATTTCCACCTCCTTTCTTTTTGGATTTTCCGTCAAAGCCTTGAGAAAAGAAAAACAGGGGAAAAGCCCGAAACAACCGGCTTTTTCCCCTGTCCCTTGTACCTGAGAGAATACTCCCCCAAGACCTTGGGGGAATTACCCCTTTGGTGTCCTGCCGAAAAGGGCAGGCCCTCTCCAGAGGCGCGTCCTCTGACGGTACCTGGTACCTGAGAGTTTCCCTGCCGGCTGCCAAACCTTCAGGTTTCTCCTTCGGCGCCCCTCCTTTTTAAGGGAGCTCTCCCGCCAGTCTCATCCGCTGGTTATTTAAATGTTATTAACATTATATGCTTGTTGCATTCGCCGTAGTCATCGGATATCCTGCTGCCTTTTAAGCAATTTTCAGAAATTATTGTCCGTGAGGGCTTGCCGGGTCCGGGGGAACCGCGAACCCGGTGGCACTCATCCCTTTACAGCCCCGGTAATCCGGGGCACCGTTTCCGCCGCATTGCCCCAGAGCTTGAAAACGTAGCTTTCCCCGTAGAGGGTGTTATCCACCCCGGAATACCCGGGCTTCTCGTCCAGGTTGCAGACGATGACCTGTTTGGCCTCCTCCACATTGAGGACAGGCATCCCGTAGATGGGGGTCCCTTCGGCGGTATTGGCGGCAGGGTTGATAACATCGCAGGCCCCCACCACCACCACCAGGTCCGTAGCGGCAAACTCCGGGTTGATGGCCTCCATGTCGTGGAGCTTCTCGTAGTCGATACCCACCTCGGCCAGGAGGACATGCATGTGGCCCGGCATCCGGCCCGCCACGGGGTGGATGGCCAACTTGACCTCCTTGCCCTCCCTCTCCAGGGCATCCATCAGGTCCTTGACGGCCTTTTGGGCCTGGGCCAGGGCCATGCCGTAGCCGGGGACGATGATGACCTTCTTTGCCGGGGGCAGGATGCTGCAGAGGAACTCCTCGGGGGATGCCTCTGCCCCGGCCGAGCCCGCTTCGGACCCTTCCTCTTCCGGTGTTTCTTCCCCCGGAGGCATCAGGCAGATCCCCCCTCCTTCCTCCCCTTTGAGGAGGGCGGTAAGGGAAGGGACCGTTTCCGCTGCATTACCCCAGAGCTTGAAGACGTGGCTTTCCCCGTAGAGGGTATTGTCCACCCCGGAGTAGCCGGGCTTCTCGTCCAGGTTGCAGACGATGACCCGCCGGGCTTCCTCGGCATTGAGGACGGGCATCCCGTAGATGGGGGTCCCTTCGGCGGTATTGGCAGCGGGGTTGAGGACATCGCAGGCCCCCACCACCACCACCAGGTCCGTAGAGGCAAACTCGGGGTTGATGGCCTCCAGGTCATGGAGCATCTCGTAATCGATGCCCACCTCAGCCAGGAGAACGTGCATGTGGCCCGGCATCCGGCCCGCCACGGGATGGATGGCCACCTTGACCTCCTTGCCCGCTTCCTGGAGGGCGTCGATCAAGTCCTTGACGGCCCGTTGGGCCTGGGCCAGGGCCATGCCGTAGCCGGGGATGAGGATGACCCGCCGGGCCTGGAGGAGGGCCGACTCCAGGGTCTCTTCGGGGGACGCTTCCTTCTCTAAGGCTTCTGGCGTCCCGGCGGCGGCCGTCTCTTCCTTTCCGGCCCGGGCCTGGGTTTGAAAGCCGCTGATGACGGAAGCCAGGTTCCTGTTCATGGCCCGGCACATGATCTGAGTCAGGATCAGGCCGGCCACCCCCACCAGGGCCCCGACCCCCACCAGGAGGAGGTTTTCTACGGCCAGACCGCTGATGGCTGCGGCCACCCCGGAAAGGGAGTTCAGGAAAGAAATGATAACGGGCATATCGGCTCCCCCGATACGTATGGCCATCAGGATACCGTAGAGGAGAAAAACCAAAGCGACCAGGGGAAACAGGTAGGAGGCCTCCTGTAAAAATATGCTCAGGAGGACCAGCAGGGCCCCCACTGTCAGAAAAGCTTTCAGAAGGCCCCCGTGGTTTTTCAGGACCAGGGGCCGCTGGGAAACCAGGCCCTGGAGCTTCAAGGCGGCCACCATGCTGCCGCTGAAGGTCAGGGCCCCTACCGCCAGGGCCAGGGCAGCCGTAAACCAGAAGACCCGGAGTTCACCGCCGCTGTAGAGGCTGACGGCCGTCACGGCCACCAGGGCGGAGGCCCCGCCGCCAAAGCCGTTGAGCAGGGCCACGGTTTGGGGCATCTGGATCATCTTCACCCGCTGCCCCAGGGTGATGCCCAGGAGGCCGCCCGCCAGGAGCAGGGCCCACAGGGAGAGATCCCCGGCGGCTTCGATACCCAGGATGGTAAAGACGACGGCTCCCAGCATGCACAGGGCCCCCAACCGGTTGCCCCACAGGGCCGTCTCCGGTGACTGCATCAGGCGGATTCCCAGAAGGAAACCCGCGATTAACAGGGCGGCAACGAGGATTGTTGTCGTCATTGGGTCACCACCCCGTTTTCCTTGTCTTTATGCCGGAACATACGCAGCATTCGTTCCGTTACCCAAAAGCCCCCCGCCACGTTGATCATGGCCAGGATCATGGCCAGGGCAGCCAGACCTTTGGCGCTGCCTGACGTCAGGGCATATACCGTCAGGGAGCCCAGGAGGGTGATGCCCGAGAGGGCGTTCATCCCCGACATGAGGGGAGTATGCAGCAGGGGCGGTACCTTGGAGATCACCCGGTAGCCCAGGAGGGCGGAAGCCAGGAGAAAGAGCAGCATAGCCGGAATCACGCAAAAACCTCCTTTTTATGTTGAGGCAAATCAGCACATGGCCAAAAGGGTTCCCTGGTGGACAATCTCCCCATCCCTGGTCACCAGGGATTCCTGGATGATCTGGTCCTCCCCATCCCGACCCACTTTCCCGTCCTTGACCAGATTGTTCAGGTAATGCCAGACATTCTGGGCGAACATTTTCGTGGAGTCGGCGGCCAGGGTGGCGGGGATGTTGGCCAGGCCGCTGAGCATTACCCCCTGGTGATAGAACTCCTCTCCGGCCCGGGTCAGCTGGCAGTTGCCCCCCTGGTCGATGGAGATGTCCACGATGACGGAGCCGTTCTTCATGGTCTTGATCATGTCCTCGTCGATGAGGACAGGGGCCTTTTCCCCCGGCACCAGGGCGGTGAGGATGAGGACGTCGCTGGCGGCCACGTGGGGGGCCAGGGCCTCCCTCTCCTTCTCATACCATTCTTCGGTGAGGCGGCAGGCGTAGCCGCCCTGGCCCACGCCCATTCCCTCGGGGAGATCGAAGGGGATGAGTTCCGCTCCCAGGCTGCGGGCCTGTTCGTTGGCTTCCGGCCGGATGTCCAGGGCTTTAACCTTGGCGCCCAGGCGTTTGGCGGTGGCCACGGCCTGGAGGCCCGCCACCCCGATGCCGATGACGATAAACTGGGCCGGCTGCAGGATGCCAGCTGCCGTGGGCATCATAGGGATGAAGCGGGGCAGGTGGTTGGAAGCGGTGATGACGGCCTTGTAGCCGGCCACGGTGCTCATGGAGGTGAGGGCATCCATCTGCTGGGCCCGGGAGATGCGGGGGATGCCGTCCAGGGTGAAGCCGGTAATGTTCCGGTTGGCCAGCATCTTGATCATGTCATGATTGACGGGGTTGGCCGGGTGCAAAAAGGTGACCAGGGTGCAGCCCTCGGGCATCATCTCAGCCTCGTGCTTCTGGAGGGCCTGGTTAAATTTCGGCTCCTTTACCTTGAGGACCAGGTCTGCCTGTCCGTAGAGCATCTCCGGGCCCTGGACCAGCAGGACCCCCGCCGCTGCATAGTCTTCGTCGGGATAGAAGGCCCCCTGTCCCGCTCCCGCCTCCAGCAAGACCCTGGCCCCTGCCTGGATAAACTTGCCCGCTGTTTCCGGGGTCATGGCCACCCGTCTCTCGCCGGCCATGATTTCCCGGGGAACGCCGATGGTAATTCCTTTGAACTTCATTGCCAAAACCTCCTCCGGTTTATTATGTAAAAACAGGTGAAACCGCCTCAGTCCGTCTCCGCCGATGAGGCAAAATTGGAAACTGTCAGTCGCTTCCCGGGGCATTTCTTCTTGCGCCAGGCCCCCGTGCAGCCTTTTGTACAATAATACTAGCAAGTACCGTGCCAGGACCCGGGGCCCGCTTACTTCAAATCATATTTTTTGATCTTGTTCATCAGGGCCGTATGGGAAATCCCCAGGGAACGGGCCGTCTGCCGGATGGACAGGTCTTTCCTGAGGGCGCTTTTCAGGACCTCCTTCTCGTACTGGGAAACGATGTCCTGGAGGGTGTCTTCCTCCTGGAAGGCTTCCCTGAAGTCGCTTTGGCTGATGGACTTATCCTTGATGAGGATCAGATCTTCCGTCAGGTAGGGCTCGGCGGCCAGGTTCACGGCCCGTTCGATAACGTTTTCCAGTTCCCGGATGTTCCCCGGCCAGTCGTAGGAGCACAGCTTGTCCATGGCCCTGCTGGTGACGGACTCCACCTTCTTGTCCAGCTTGGCGCTCATGCTCTTGATGAAGTACATGGCCAGGAGGGGGATGTCCTCCTTCCGGTTTCGCAGGGGGGGCAGGTAGATGGGGATGACATTGAGGCGATAGTAGAGGTCTTCCCGGAACTTGTTCTCCTTGATCAGGCTTTCCAGGTCCGAGTTGGTGGCGGCGATGACCCGGACATCCACGGGTTTTTCCATCTGGCTCCCCACCCGTTTCACCTTGCCTTCCTGCAGGACCCGCAGGAGCTTTACCTGCAGGTTGGGCAGCATTTCCCCGATTTCGTCCAGAAAGATGGTCCCCTCGTTGGCAAATTCGAAGAGGCCCGGGCGGCCGCTCTTGGCCGCTCCCGTGAAGGAGCCCCCGGTATAGCCGAAGAGTTCACTTTCCAGGAGGGAGTCGGGCAAGGATGCCAGGTTGACGGGGACGAAGGGCTTGTCCTTGCGCTTGCTGGCCATGTGGATGGAGCGGGCGAAGAGCTCTTTTCCCGTGCCGCTTTCCCCCCGCAGGAGGATGGTGGAGTTGCTCATGGCAAACCGCTTGCACAGCTGGATGATGGACTGGACCTTGCTGCTCTTGCCCACGATCTCGTTGAAGGTGATGTCGGCGGGCTTGGTGACGGTATAGATGAAGTCCTTGACTTCCCGCATGTCCTTGAAGGTGATGACCACGCCCCGGACCCTGCCCTGGGTATCCATGATGGGCCGGCCGCTGGTGAAGAAGTTGTTGTGGGTGTCTCCCCGTTTGATGAAAACCTCCTGGTGGTTGTAGGGTTTCCCCGACTCCAGGCAGGTCAAGATGGGCAGATTGTCTTCAAAGAGGGAGGTGATCTTCGTGCCGAGAAGTTCCTCCTTGTCCCGGTTGAAGATCCTTTCCGCCAGGGGGTTTACATTGGTAATCTCCCCCGCGGAATTGATGGCCATGACGCCCTCGCTGATGGTATCCAGGACGGCCGTCAGCTGCCGGTTGGTCTTTTCCGAGGGGAGCAGGTCGATGTTGGTGCAGGCGATTACCCCCCGGACCCCCTGAAGCCTGCTGAAGAGAAGGTCCTGGTCGATTTCCTTCTCACTGCTGATTTCCAGGTACATGATGTCGGGCATGACTTCCAGGTGGACGATGTTGATGTCCATCTCGGCAAAAACCCTGGAAATGTCATATACCAACCCGATCCGGTCCTTGTTGACGATCTGAAACTTGATCACCCGCACCCTGGGCCCCCCTCTTCCCTGCAAATTGGAAATAATTCTTGCCGTTTGGCAACTATTCTTGCCAGCGGTAAAATTCTCTTTACCTGCTTCTATTATAAAGCATGGCAAGAAATATTGCCAGAGGGTTGCTTTGGAAATATTCAGATTATTTTCGTTTTGGGACAGGGGGACAGGGACCTTGTCCCAAAATCCGGGGTGCAAAAGCGGGGTGGGACAGGGGGACAGGGACTTTGTCCCCTTCAGGAGAATGTACAAGGCGGGGCCTTTCCTGTATAATGGCAGTACATCAGCCTGGTTGAAACAGGTGCCGGTTTATGCGGGTGGGCCCCGCTTATTTATCCTCATGAAGGGGGACGGGAGAGGTGCCAGTTCCCGTGAAAAACCGGATAATTCCCGAAGGTTCCGGCCGTACACCGGGCGCGGGTGAGGGTCTTGGCCTGCCGCCTCCTCACCTTCCGGCCGTTCTCCTGCTGGGTGTGGCTTCTCAGGTGGGCCAGATCCTTATCATCCGGGAATTCCTGATGGTTTTTCACGGCAACGAGCTTTCCATGGGCTTGATCCTGGCCTCCTGGCTCCTGTGGGTGGGCCTGGGGAGCCGCCTGGGGGGCTTCCTGGCGGGCCGGGTTTCAACCCCCCTCCCCCTGCTGGCGGCCACCTCCGCAGGGGTCCTGGTGCTATTGCCGGCAACCATCCTTCTCATCAGGGTGCTGCGGGGGTTTTTTGACCTCCTTCCCGGCGCCCTTCTCTCCCTGGCCCAGATGACCGCCGCCTGCTTCCTGCTAATGGCCCCGGCCTGCCTTCTCCTGGGAACCCAGTTCGTCCTGCTGACCCGGATCTGGCGGGAACGAGAGGGGGCCCGGGACACCTCCAGTGCCGGAAAAACCTATGTGGCGGAAGGGGCAGGCAGCATGCTGGGAGGGCTCCTCTTCACCTTCCTGCTGGTGCGCTTTCTGAATCCCTTTGAAACCGCCATCCTTGTGGGCAGCCTGCTCTTTGCCTCATCTCTCCTGATCGTCGGCAGTGCCAAAATCGGAGAGGGCTCCCGGCCCTCTCTCCTGCGGGGGGGGCTGGTGCTGCTGGCCTGCGCCGCCCTGTCCTTCCCTTTTTGGGGCCTGGTGGATGCCTGGGCCTACCGGGCCCAGTGGCGCTCCTTCACCCCGGAACACCAGCTGGTGGGAACCTACCGGTCCAAATACGGCACTATAGCCCTGGTGCAGCGGGAAGGCCAGCATACCTTTTACCAGAGCGGCCATCTAATCTTCAGTACCGCCGGCCCCAGGGCCGTCGCTGCCGGGCTGGAAGACCAGGAGGCGGTGACCTTTGCCCATCTTGCCCTGGTTCAGCATCCGAAGCCCCGGCGCCTTCTCCTGATCGGCGGCGGCCTGCGGGGTGTCCTCGGGGAAATCCTCAAGCACCCGGTTGAAAAAATCGACTATATCGAACTGGATGAAAAGCTGATGGAAGCGGCTCGCCCCTATGTCTCCCCGGCGACGGGGGCGGCCCTGGAAGACCCCCGGGTGAGTTTGATCCACGCCGACGGCAGGCTCTTCGTCAAGGGGGCTGAAAGAACCTACGACATGGTCATCCTGGATGTCCCGGACCCGGCGACTGCCGTCCTGAACCGCTACTACACCAAGGAATTTTTTCGGGAGACCCGGGCCCTCCTTAACCCCGGGGGCGTCCTGGTTCTGGCCGCCGAATCCAGCCCGGGTCTCCGGGGTCCGGAGGTGGCCAACCGCAATGCTGCCATCTACCACACCTTGAACAGCGTCTTCACCCGGGTCCTGCCGGCGGGGGAGAGGGTTTTGTTCTTCTTTGCCTCGGATGACCCCGGACAGATTTCCCTGGATGCAGCCACCCTGCAGGGCCGCTACCGGGAGAGGGAGATTTCCGGGGAGGGCTTCTCACCGGAGCATTTCCTGACCCTCCTGCAGGAATCTCAGCTTAGACGGGTAAACTGGGTTTTACGAAATCACGGCCGCAGTCCCCAGGCCCCCGTGGAGGGGCCCCAACCGGGACCCCTTTCCCCTCCGCCTGTTTCGGTGCAGGAAGAGGAGGAAAGGGGGCTGCCCCCGGTGGTGGAAGCCTACTACATCAATTCCGACTTCAAACCCATCGGCTACTATTACTCCCTGATGTTCTGGGATGCCTTGACCCGCCCCGGAAGGGGCATGGCCCTGGCCTGGCTGCTGCGGGTCCAACCCTGGTGGGTGTGGCCCCCTCTTGGTCTGGCCCTTCTGGCCGTGGGGGCTCTGCGGGCCGCCCCCCGAAGCTGGGGGAAGGGGCGGGACGCCTCCCTTGCCGTGTTTTTCGCCGTCTTCACCACCGGGCTGGCCACCATGGCCCTGCAGATTGCCCTTCTCTTTTCCTTTCAGAGCATCTACGGTTTTGTCTATGAAACCATCGGGTTGATCGTAGCCCTATTCATGGGGGGCCTCTCCCTGGGAACCTTTGTGTCCAACCGCTTTATCCACCAAAAAGATGACATAAAGGTGCTGGCCCTCGTCCAGCTGGCCATCGCCCTGCTGGCCCTGGCCATGGCCCCGGCCCTTCCCCGGGCCGCCGCCCTCCCCTCTCCTGCCGCCGTCTTCGCCTTCTTCTCCCTTATAACCTTTGGGTCGGGGTTCATCAACGGGGTGGATTTTCCCCTGGCTACCGCCTGCTGTGCGGCCCTCGGCAGGAAGGCGGATGGTTCCGCCGCCGCCGTTTACGGGCTGGAGCTCATGGGGGCCTGCGGGGGGGCAATCCTGGCCAGCGTGGTGGTGGCCCCCGTGCTGGGGGTTGCCGCTTGCTGCCTGCTGGCGGCTGCTGCCAACGGCACCGCCTTTCTCGCACTTCTACTGTCAAGGAGGTCTTACCTATGGCTGAAAAAGACAGCCCCACCGGCGGCATGAGCCGCCGCAGCTTTTTGAAAGCCGGGGCAGCCGGTATCGGCTCCCTGTGCCTGGCGGGCGTGGCCGGCTGTGCCTCCCCGGCTGAGGAGGAACCGGAAATACCCCTGTCCCGGGAAACGGGAAAGGGGTTTATGCGACCCGTGCCCGCTGCCTGGTTCACCCCTTTGGAGGAGGGCAGGATCCGGTGTGGGCTCTGCCCCAGGGAATGCAGGCTGAACCGGGGGGAGCGGGCCCCCTGCCGGGTCCGGGAAAACCGGGAGGGGGAGGGATACACCCTGGCCTTCGGCAACCCGGCCCTGGTCCAGGACGATCCCATCGAGCGGAAACCTTTTTACCACGTGTTGCCCGGAAGCAGGGCCCTGTCCATCTCCACCGCCGGGTGCAACCTGGCCTGCAAGTTTTGCGAAGTCTGGGATATGGCCCTGGTGTCCCCGGAGGAAGTCCACGCCTATGACATGCCGCCGCAGAAGGTGGTGGACCAGGCCCTGGCTGCCGGGGTCCGCTCCATCAGCTACGCCTTCGGCGAACCCGTAGCCTTCTACGAGTATATGGCAGCTGTGGCTCCCCTGGCCAGGGAAGCGGGGCTGCTGAATCTCATGCATACGGCAGGATATATCCAAAAGGAGCCCCTGACAGCAGTGGCGAATCACCTGGATGCGGCCAACATCGACCTGAAGAGCTTAGACCCCGCCTTTTACCGGGATGTGGTGGGGGGTGAGTTGGCGCCGGTTCTGGACAGCCTGAGGCTCTTGCAAAAGGCAGGGGTCCACCTGGAGATCACCAGCATCCACATCCCCACGTTAAACGATGACATGGCGCTGGTAAGGCAGATGTGCC
>PWVN01000205.1 GCA_003561835.1 Syntrophomonadaceae bacterium | reverse complement strand
CCCTGGTTGCCATTCCCCTGGGCATTGTGGTCCTGGTGGCCATCGTGCAGATCTTCGGAAAAAGTACCGATGTGGCCCAGACGGAATTCGAGGAGCATGTAGCGGGTTAAGAGAACCATCCCAGGGGGTACCGGCTCAGGCCGGTGCCCCTTTTTGGTGCCGGGCCTTGACGGGTACGGAAGGGAAACAGGCTGTCGGCTGCCTCCGGCAGGGGGAGGGGAAATCTCCGCAGGCACACCGGGCCGGCAGGAATAGACCGGGCTTCATAGAAGTATTATAAAATATCGCCAGCCCAAATGAGGAATTGCCATGGATATGAAGAAACTGACCAATGAAAACGCCATACTCAAGGAAGTTTTGGACCACTTGGATACGGCGGTGACGATCATCGACTGCCGGGGGATCACCCGCTACTACAACAGCGCCGCCGCGGAAGTGGACAACATCAAGGGCATCAGTTTTGCATAAAAATTCCCGGCAGGGAGGTTTATGCCATGGGCGAAGGCACTTATGAGGTACGGCTGGCCGGCCCGGCCCAGGAGGGGGAAGTCCTGAAGCTGTGGGCCCGGCTGATGGAGGATTACGGCAAGAAGGCCAAACCGAAGGTCCTTGAGGAAAGCTACCGGTATGCCGTGGTCCACCCGGAACAGGTGAAAATTTTTGTTGCCCTTAAGGAAGGGAAGGTCATCGGTACCGTCAGCCTGCACCTGGGCCATTTCTCCACCTGGAACAACAACTGGTATGGCCATGTGGAGGACCTGATCGTGGACCCGGGGGAGCGGGGGCGGGGGGTGGCCGTCAGCCTTTTGCGGCATGTCATGGAAGTGGCAAGGGAGGAAAAATTGAGCCGGCTGGAATTGCATACATTAACAGAGAACCGGGTTGCCCGGGATATCTATGAAAAACTGGGATTTGAGGGCTCGTCCATCCTCTATGACCTTCCTGTGAGTGAATAAATTATAAGGAGATGTTTTTATGCGAAACTACAAAGAAATATCCCTGTGGAAGGATGTTTCCCGGGAGCAGTGGCAGGACTGGCACTGGCAGGTGGCCCACCGGATATCCGGCCTGGAAGACCTGAAACAGGTCATCGACCTGACTCCGGAAGAGGAAGAGGGGATAAAACAGTGCCTGAAAACCCTGCGGATGGCCATTACTCCCTACTATGCCTCCCTCATCGACCCGGAGGACAGAAACTGCCCCATCCGCAAGCAGTCAGTGCCCACCAGCCACGAGCTGCACAGGGCTTCCTCCGATATGGAGGACCCCCTGCATGAGGATGTGGACTCCCCCGTGCCGGGTCTGACCCACCGCTACCCTGACCGGGTGCTTCTTCTCCTGACGGACCAGTGTTCCATGTACTGCCGCCACTGCACCCGCCGCCGGATGGCGGGGGTCACCGACAAGCCCAGCACCCGGGAGCAGATCGATGCCGGCATCGATTACATCCGCCGCACCCCGGTGGTCAGGGACGTGGTCCTCTCCGGGGGCGACGGCCTGCTCATGTCCGACGACATGCTGGAATACGTACTGCAGCAGTTACGGGCCATACCCCATGTGGAGATCATGCGCTTCGGCTCCCGGACCCCCGTGGTCATGCCCCAGCGGATCACCCCGGAGCTCTGCAGGATGATTGCCAAATATCACCCCATCTATGTGAATGTCCACTTCAACCACCCCAAGGAAATCACCGGGGCTTCCGCTGCTGCCTGCGCCATGATGGCGGATCACGGGATCGGCGTGGGCAACCAGGCGGTGCTTTTGGCCGGGGTCAACGACTGCCCCCTGGTTATGAAGAAACTCATGCACGACCTCTTGAAGATCCGGGTCCGCCCCTACTATGTCTACCAGTGCGACCTCTCCCAGGGCATCGGGCACTTCAGGACCCCCGTGGCGGCAGGGATTGAAATCATGGAATTCCTGCGGGGCCATACCTCGGGACTGGCCGTCCCTACCTTTATCGTGGATGCCCCCGGCGGCGGCGGCAAAATCCCCGTGATGCCCCAGTACCTGATTACCGAATCCCCCACCAAAGTGGTCTTGCGGAACTTTGAAGGAGGACTCTACACCTACTCCCAGCCCGCCAGGACCATCGACCCCGACAGGGAATGCCCCTTATGCGGCGGCAAGCACAGGGATTACGATGTGGGGGTGACCCAGCTCCTCAACAGCAAAGCCGTGGCCATGGAGCCCGCCGTCAAGAAGGGCTGAGAAGCTGCGGAGGATGAAGGAGCCTAAAATTCGGCAATGCTCAAAATTCGGCATGACTGCTTGCTCCCCCGGAAGACAGCCCTTGAGGGGAGGGGGCTCAATATTGGGCACAATAACACTGCAGGAACCCCAAAGAAGTATGTCCGGATTTGCGGGAGCCCGCCGGGCGGGCTCCCTTTGTATTGGTACGGATTTTGCTGTATACTAACCCCGTAGCCAACTTTTTTAAGGGAGGATAAAGGAATGCGCAAAAGAAAATTTGAACCGGTCCGCTCTCTTCTGGAATTCCGGGTCTTAAGCGAGCGGGATATTCTGAAAGTCCACGAGGCCGCCCTAGAAGTTATGGAAGAAACGGGAGTCCGTTTTCCTTCCCACAAGGCCTTAGATGTCCTGGAAGAAGCGGGATGCCGGGTGAACCGGGAGGCCATGGTGGCCAGGCTCCCGGCCCGGCTGGTCATGGAAGCCCTCCGTCAGGCCCCCTCCCGGTACCTGCTGGCGGGCCGGGAGCCCAAGGATGATATGTGGATCGATGACAAGACTTCTTACCTGTCCACCGACGGCTGCTGTGTAGACATCTACGATATCCACAGCGGGGAGCTGCGCCGCACCACCAGGCAGGACATCACCGATGCTTGCAAGGTGGCGGATTTTCTCCCGGAAATTTCCTACATCTGGGGGCCTCCCGTCAGCGCCCAGGATGTCCCCGCCGTCATCCGGCCCCTTCACGAAATTGAAGCCAGCATGGAGGGTACCACCATGCACATTCAGCCGGAAACGGTGATTTCGGAAAAAATGGCCCGCTATGCCCTGGAAATGGGGGCTGTGGTGGCCGGAGGCCGGGAAGCCCTGCGCCGCCGCCCCCTCTTTTCCTACATGCAGTGTGCCATGGACCCCCTGGGGCAGGATGGAGGCAGCCTGGAAGCCTCCATGGTGGCGGCAGAATGGGGCATCCCCACGGGCTTTATGCCCATGCCCATGTCCTGCGCCACGGCCCCTGCCACCCTGGCGGGGAACCTGGTGGTGACCACGGTGGACGCCGTCAGCCCCCTGGTCCTCATGCAGTTGATCAATCCCGGTACCCCCGTCTATTTTGCCGCCGCCCCCACCGCCATCGACCTGCAGACGGGAGGGTACACGGGGGGCGGCCCGGAAGACTTCCTCCTGGCTGCGGCCTTCGGGGAAATCTGCCACTTCTACCGGATCCCCCTGGCCATGGGAGCCTTTGCCACGGGGGCCAAAGAACCCGACTGGCAGGCCGCCGTGGACAACTGCTTTGCCGCCCTCATGCCCGTCCTGACCAGGACGGCCATCCTCAACGGCGCCGGTACCCTGAACGGTTCCAAGATCTTCTCCTTTCAGGAGCTCATCATGGATGCAGAGATTTACAGCATGGTGGCCAAGGTTGCCGGTGGAATCGAGGTCAACGACGAAACCCTGGCGCTGGACATCATCAAAAAGGTGGGCCCGGGCGGCAATTCCCTCGCGGAGAAGCATACCCGCCGGCATATGAAAAAGATCTGGCAGCCCACCGTTTATGACCGGAAGCCTTACGGCGCCTGGCTGGAAAGCGGCAAGCAGGGGGCCTACGAGGATGCCACGGAAAAGGCCCGCTGGATTTTGCAAAACCACGAAGTTAAACCCCTGGACCCCCGGGTCAAGGAAGAGTTTGCCCGCATTATCAAGGCCGCGGAAAAAGAACTGGGTTGAAAAGGAGGTACAGAGAAAAATGGATAAAGAGCAGATCTTTCGTGAAATGAAAAATTGTGTCCTGGAAGGGGAAATTGAACTGGCCGGGGAACTGGCGGAGAAGGCAGTGGAATTGGGCATCCATCCCCTGGAGGCCATCGAAGAGGGTTTCACCGCCGGCATCAATGAAGTCGGGGAACGCTTCGAGGAGGGGGATATGTTCCTGCCGGAGCTGGTGGCTGCCGCCGAGGCCATGAAGGCGGCCCTGGCCATCCTGGAACCCCTTCTCCTGGAACAACAGGCCAAAAGAAAGATTATGGGCCGGGTGGTCATCGGTACCATGCTCCACGATATCCACGACATCGGCAAGGACATGGTGGCTTCCATGCTGACGGCGGCGGGTTTCGAGGTGCACAACCTGGGGGTCAACGTCCCCACGGATACCTTCGTGGACAAGGTCCGGGAGTTAAAGCCCCATATCCTGGGCCTCTCCGCCCTGCTTACCACCACCATGCCCGAGCAGGAGGCGGTCATCAAGGCCCTGGAGAAGGAAGGCCTGCGCCAGGAAGTGAAAGTCGTGGTGGGCGGAGCCCCCGTCAACCAGGGATGGGCCGATACCATCGGGGCCGACGGCTTCGCCGAAAATGCCATAGACGCGGTGAAGCTGGCCAGGGGTTTGGTGGGTTAGAGCTTCTCGGACACAACTATCGATCATAGGGAGGGAGGTTTTACCGTGGCTAAATTTTCTTTTGAGAGCCAACCCAGGTTCCGGCTGCTTACGGAGGCCCAAATTCGGGACCTCCATGCCAAAGCCCTGGAAGTACTGGAAACGGCAGGGGTGAAATTCGAGTCGGAGGAAGCCTTGAAGGTCCTGGCCGACAACGGCGCCCTGGTGGATTCCGCCAGCAAGACGGCCAGGATCAAGCCGGAGATGGTCATGGATGCCATCAAGAGGGCCCCGGAACGGGTGGAGCTCTTTGACCGGGAAGGGAAGGGGACGGTGATCCTGGGGGACAGCAATGTCCATTTCGACCCGGGCTCTTCCGCCATCAAGTTCATGGAATCCGACGGAGTGACCGTCAGGAAATCGGAAGCCCGGGACCTGGTGCAGATTTCCCGGGTCAATGATGCCCTAGGCAACATCGCCCTGCAGTCCACAGCCGTCACCCTGTACGATGTGCCCAAGCTCATCGGGGACAGCTACCGGCTGTACCTGCTGCTGAAGAACTCCCCCAAGCCCATTATCACGGGGGCCTTCAGCGTCCACGGCGTAGCCAACATGCGGGATATGCTGGCGGCTCTGCGGGGCAGCAAAGAGGCCCTGCGGGAAAAGCCCCTGGCCGTCTTCGACATCTGCCCTTCGCCTCCGCTGAAGTGGACCCATATCAGCTCCCAGAACATCATCGACTGCGCCCGCTTCGGCCTCCCCATCGAGACGGTATCCATGCCCATGCCGGGGGCGGCCAGCCCTGCCACCCTGGCCGGTTCTGTCCTGGTGGACGTGGCGGAAACTTTGAGCGGTCTGGTATTGGCCCAGTGTGTGAACCCCGGGACCCCCTTCATTTACGGGGGTGCCCCCGTTCACTTCGACATGCGCTTCGGCACCACCCCCCTGAGCGCCATGGAGGCCACCATGATTGCTGCCGCCTACGCCCAGATGGGCAAATATTACGGGCTCCCCACCCACACCTATGCCGCCCTCAGCGACTCCAAGACGGTGGATGCCCAGGCGGGGCTGGAAACCAGCATGAGCGGGGTCGTGGCCACGCTGGCCGGCATCAACGTGATTTCCGGCCCGGGGATTTTGGACTTCGTCAGCTGCATCAGCCTGGAAAAGCTGGTCATCGACAACGAGATCTGCGGCATGGCCCTGCGCCTGAACCGGGGGATGGACCTCAACGAGGATACCCTGGCCCTGGACCTGATCTGCCGGTTGGGCCCGGGAGGCAACTACATGTCGGAGGAGCATACCTTCAGGTGGTTCAAGAAGGAACCCTATATCCCCTCCCCCATTATCGACCGCAAGGACCGCAACAACTGGGTGGAAGAGGGCAGCCGGGGCAGCTTTGCGCGGGCCCAAACCAGGGTGCAGCAAATCCTCGAGGAGCACCAACCCCCGGCCCTGGATGCGGCCAGGGAAGGTCAGCTGGACCGGGTGGTCAAGGATATCATGGCAGAGCGGGGGATTTACGAGCTGCCTTTTGGCCCCAGATAAAAGTCAGCAACTTCAGAGGCAGGGACCACGCCTATTGATTAGAGAATACAACTCGACAAAGGAGGCAGACCATTTATGTCGGACTTGGAAAAAATTAGAGAAGGGGTCCTGGAGGGGGATATCCAGGGAGTGGCCGGGGGCTGCAGGGCCCTGGTGGCCGGCGGCATGCCGCCCCTGGACATCATCAACCAGGGGCTCATTGCCGGCATGGCGGTGGTGGGTAAGAAGTTCAAGGCGGGGGATATGTTTATGCCCGAGGTCCTCATGTCCGCCAAGGCCATGGGGGCGGGGATTGAAATCGTAAAGCCCCTGATTGCCGAAGAAGATGTGCCCACCGCCGGGAAAGTGGTCATCGGTACGGTAGAGGGGGACCTCCATGACATCGGCAAAAACCTGGTGGTAATCATGCTGGAAAGCAGCGGCTACCAGGTGGTCAACCTGGGGGTGGATATCTCTCCCCGGGAGTTCGTGGACGCCGTCAGGGAACATAAACCCGACATCCTGGGGCTTTCCGCCCTGCTGACCACCACCATGCTGGCCATGAAGGACACCATCGACGAGCTTTTGGAAGAGGGAGTCCGGGACGGGCTCAAAGTCATTATCGGCGGGGCTCCCGTTACCGCGGACTTTGCCGAAGAGATCGGTGCCGACGGCTACGCCCCTGACGGCCCCGCCGCCGTGGAACTGGCGGACCGTTTGCTGGCGTAAGCCGCAGGCCCTTGGGCCCCGGCGGCAGCCAAAACAGGAGGTGAGGAGGAAAGAATCTTCCATGAGATGCCTTAAAATAAGGAGGGTTAACGTGAGAAAACTATTGCAAGGAAAGTGGTTGCTGCTTTCGGTGGTGATCCTGACAGGGGTGCTGGTCCTGGCCGCCTGCGCGCCCAAACACGATGATACCCCGCCCCCCCCTGTTGGTGATGATGATGATGAGGTCACAAAAGGGGGAGATCTGGTTATCGCCCTGGCCTGGGAGCCCGACCCCGTGATTGACCCTTACAAGTTGGGCTGGGGGAACCTGCCCCCTGACCTCTTTGAGGGGTTCCTCATCAATACCTGGGATTTTGTCCCAGGGCCGGGGATTGCCGAGTCCTGGACCTTTGAGGATGACGGCAAGGTACACATATACAAAATCCGGCAGGACAAATATTTCCATGACGGCACCCAGATCAACGCCGAAAACGTCAAGCGCTACTTCGAGCTGCTGATTGACCCCGAGGTGGATTCGCCCAGTATCTGGGACTTCGCCTTCATCAACGACTTGGAAGTGGTGGATGAATTTACGTTGAAGATCATTCTGGATAACCCCTTCCCTTCGGCCCTGATGAACTTTGCCTGGAGCGGCGGCTGGGGCGGCCTCCAGAACCCCTATGCCTGGGAGAAATACGGCCCCTGGGGCGAAGACATCTACGGTACTGAAGTGGTGGTGGGATCCGGGCCCTTCAAGTTTGTGGAATGGATCCCCGGAGACAGGATGGTCCTGGAGAGGTTCGAGGATTACAAATCTCCTCCCATTTTCGAAAATGAGGGACCGGCATACCTGGATACGGTAACCTACCGCTTCATCTTCAACGCCGCCACCCGGATGCTGGAATTCGAGGCGGGCAACGTCCACATCCTGGAGACGGTGCCTCCCGAATATGCGGACCAGGTGCGGAACATGGCCGACGCCACCCTCATCGAAGACGAGAGCTGGGAAGTCGTCTACATCGGTATGCCCTGCGACAGAGCCCCCTTCGACGATGTGCGGGTCCGCCAGGCCCTGAACCTGGCCATCGATCAGCGGGAGTTGGCGGATGTGGTCTGGATGGGGTTGGCCGAGCCGGCCTACGGCTACATCTCTCCCAAGTTCGGCGATGCCTATCAAGGGGACAGCGAAGCCTTCAGCTTTGATCCCGCGAAGGCCAAGGAGCTCCTGGCAGATGCCGGGTACCCCGATGGGTTTACCGTTCAATTGGCCGTGGAAAACCGCACCGACTGGTTTTCCGCCGCCGAGGTTATTCAGGACATGCTGAAGGATGTGGGGGTTACCGCGGAGATTCGCCAGTACGAAAGGGCCGGGTTCTATGACCTGCTCAGGGCCGGGGGACAGGAACTGTTCATCCGCTCCCACAGCTGGTACGGCCTGGACATCCTGCCCTGGTATTTCCACTCCCGGAACTTCCCCTATCCCAACTACCACCGGTATAAGAACGAGGAGATGGACCGGCGCTTCGATGAAGCCGACTATTCCAACACCTTTGAAGACATGGTGGCCCGCTACATGGAAATTCAGAAAGACCTGGCCAAGGAGGCCATCTGGGTGCCCTTGGTCCACCCAGTCGACCTCATCGGTGTCAGAAACGAGGTTCAGGACCTGAAAGTCCACGTTATGTATGGCATTCGCTACAATGTGGATACCTGGTTGAAGGATTAACGTGAGGCCGGGGGGAGCAGCGGGCTGCTCCCCCCGGGATAGCAATCAGCGGTTATATGGGGGGTTATATGGACCGGATTATCATGGGTTTGGTGGATGTGGTCTGGCGCCTCATCTTAACCTGGAAAATTAAAATATTCTTAATTTTACCGTTTATGATATAATAAAAACGCAAGCCTGGACAGAAAGGGTGGGACCATGGGGGAAAGAGGATTAATCTATGTTATTTTGGTGATGGTTTTCCTGGTCGTATCCTGGCTGGTGCGCATCCTGGTTTCCGGCCGGGTCCACAGGAGAATGGAAAGGAAAGACGAGGAGCAGCGCTTTCGGGAGGAATAAAGGCTGAAACAGCAGCCGGCTTCCTTCCCTTCCTGCCAGAGGTCCCCAGATTTGACAAGGGGCTTTTAATCATGTTACCATTTAACAAAAATAGTCAAGGGGTGAGTTCTCTCATGGAAGAAAGAGAAGCGAAGGTTTACGAGCACCTGGATAAACTTGGGATTCCCTATGATCGGAAGGAGCACCCCCCCGTGTACACCGTGGAAGAGGCCGAGGAATACTGGAAGGATATCGAGGGGGCCCACTGCAAGAACCTTTTTATCCGCAACGATAAGGGGAACCAGCATTTCCTGGTGGTGGCGGAGCAGAACAAAAAAATCGATTTGAAGAAACTCTCCGATCGCATCGGGGCCGGGCGCCTCAGCTTTGCTTCCGCCAACCGCCTGGAGAAATATCTGGGCTTGGAGACGGGGGCCGTCTCTCCCTTCGGGCTTATCAATGATACGGATAATGAGGTCAAAGTCCTTCTGGACATCGGCCTGAAAAAATCCCAGTTCATCAATTTTCACCCCAATGTGAACACGGCCACCGTCACCATCTCCTTCAAAGACTTCGAGAAATTCTTAAGCGAAGGCGGTTACAAGGTCAAGTACATATAGGGCTTTATCAAGTCCCGTTTTTTTGACGAGGCGCAGGCGGGTGCCCATTACGGCCGCAAAGGGGAATGAAATTGCGCATAATACTGGTCGGTGATGACGTCCTTTCACCAGACAAACTGCAGGTGTATCTGAGGGAAGCTTTTTTGCAGGCAGAGGTGGTATTTTGCCCCTGTGGGTCTCAGGCCCCGGAAGCGACTTTTGCCGACCGGGTTATTGCTATCGCCCATATGAATTTGCCGGGGCAGGAACACGGGCTGGAGGTCCTGAAGCAAATCAAGAAAGCCAACCGCAGCGCCTATACCATGTTGCTCATGCGGATGGGCCTCTTCCGGGAACTGGAGGAGAGGGCCAAGGAGGGGGCGGATGCGGTCATCGGCATCCCCATCCAGGGAAAGGCCTTCCGCGGTTTGCTGCGAAAGGTGGCCCGGTCCCTGGAAGACAGGGAGGACAGGGCCCGGAGGAGGGAAGTGTTCCGGCAGATCAACAGCTCCCTGGTGAAAACCAACGCCCCGGAGAGGCCCTGGCAGCCGCTGGACAGCTGAAAAGCCTTCGGGCTTCTTTTTTTTGGCCAAAAAACCCAGCATATTTTATCAAAAGGGGTTTAAGCCCGCCTTCCCCCCCGTACTCCCGCAAAGCGAAGATTGACAGGGTTTATTTTATCCCTTATAATAATCCTACTATTTCTAGCAATATAGTAGTATATTTATAGAGGAGGAGATTCTTATGCAAAAGCCCGGAAAACATGTGGAAACCATCGCCCTGCACGGGGGGCAGGTCCCCGACCCGGCGACAAATTCCCGGGCAGTACCCATCTACCAGACCACTTCCTATGTTTTTGACTCTGTCCAGCATGCGGCCGACCTCTTCGGACTTAAGGATTTTGGCAATATCTACACGCGTATCATGAACCCCACCACCGCTGTTCTGGAGAAACGCCTGGCTGAACTGGAGGGCGGCACCGCTGCCCTGGCTTTGGCTTCCGGCCAGGCTGCCATTTCCCTGGCTGTACTCAATATTACCCGAAGCGGCCAGAACATCCTTTCCTCCAAATTCCTCTACGGCGGCACCTACAATCTTTTCCGCTATACCTTGCCCAGAATGGGGATCCAGGTCCGCTTTGCCGATTTCAACGATCCCCGGGCCATGAAAGCAGCCCTGGATGAAAATACCCGGCTGGTGTACATGGAGTCCATCGGGAATCCCGGGAACAATGTGGATGACTACCGGGCTGCGGCGGATCTGGCCCACCGGCAGGGGATTCCCCTGATGGTGGACAATACCGTTACACCTCCACCCCTTTTGAGGCCCCTGGAACACGGGGCGGATATCGTGGTTTCCTCCCTGACCAAATTTATAGGGGGCCACGGCACCAGCATCGGGGGCGCCATTGTTGAGTCCGGCGCCTTTAACTGGGCCAATGGCAAATTCCCCGAACTGGCCGAACCCGACCCCTCCTATCACGGGGTGTGCTACTGGGAGGCCTTTGGCGGGCATCCCGGGGCCGTGGCCCCGGGGATGGCTTATGTGACCAAGGCCCGGGTGCAGTTGCTCAGGGACCTGGGTCCGGCCTTATCGCCCTTCAACGCCTTTCTCTTTCTCCAGGGGCTGGAAACCCTGCCCCTGAGGATACGGCAGCACGCGAAAAACGCCCTGACGGTTGCCCGGTGGCTGGAGGGGCACCCCGCGGTAGCCTGGGTCAATTACCCCGGGCTGACCGGCCATCCCGACCACGCCCGGGCCCTCCTTTACCTCAAGGAAGGATACGGGGCCATCGTCGGATTTGGCATCAAGGGAGGCCGGGAGGCCGGGATCAAGCTCATCAACTCCGTCAAGCTCCTCTCCCATCTGGCCAACATCGGGGATGCCAAGAGCCTCATCATCCATCCCGCCTCCACCACCCACCAGCAGCTTACCCCCGGGGAACAGCTGGCTGCCGGGGTAACGGAGGACTACATCCGCTTATCCATCGGCCTCGAGCATCCGGAAGACATCATCGCCGACCTGGATCAGGCCATCGCTGCCAGTCAGGTAAATTCCTAGGGATAGAGGAGACGGCATGAAAAAGGAAAAAGACTCTGCCGGAGGGGTAAAATACTCTGCCTATGAAGGGGAGCATACGTTTCAATTTGGCGGGGCCAACGACAGGGTTTACCTGGAGAGTGGAGCCGCCCTGCCTTCCGTTACCGTCAACTTTCAAACCTACGGATCCTTGAACTCCCCAGGGGACAATGCCATCTACATCGCTCACGCCCTCACAGGGGGTTCCCTGGTGGGGGAGCACAGGATTCCAGGAAAGGAAGCAGGCTGGTGGGAACCCCTGGTGGGACCGGGAAAGGCCTTTGACACCGACCGCTACTTTGTTGTCTGCAGCAATGTCCTGGGGGGGTGCTACGGAACTACGGGGCCCGCTTCTCTGGATGTCCGAAGGGACCGGCCCTATGCCATGAGGTTTCCCGTGGTGACGATACGGGATATGGTGAAAGTCCAAAAACGCCTTTTGGACCATCTGGGCGTGAAAAGGCTGGCCTGTGTGGCGGGGGGCTCCATGGGGGGGATGCAGGCCCTGGAATGGGGTGTTTGCTACCCCCAGACGGTGGAGCGCATTATCGCCATCGCAGCTTCGGGCCGCCTTTCTCCCATCGGTATTGCCTTCAACCAGGCGGGGAGAAGGGCCATCCTTAACGACCCCTCCTGGCAGAAGGGCGAATATTACGGCAGGCAGATTCCCCGGGACGGCCTCTCCCTGGCCCGGCTCATCGCCACCATCACCTATCGCAGTTACGAATCCTTTGAGAGCCGTTTTGGCAGGACCCTGCAAAAAGCGGGGGAGGAAAACCAGCTGTCCATCCGGGACCAGTTCCTGGTGGAAAGCTACCTGGACTACCAGGGGGAAAAACTTACGTGCCGCTTCGACCCTAACGCCTATCTTTACCTCTCCAAGGCTATGGACCTTCACGACCTGGGCCGGGGCTACTCTTGCCTTGAGGCAGCCCTGGGGCGGATAAAGGCCAGGGTTTTCCTCATGGGGATCAGCACCGACATCCTCTTCTATCCCCAGGAGGTCCGGGGTCTGGCGGTGGAGATAAGGCGCTGCGGCGTTGACGCCCGCTATGACGAATTGACCTCCCCCCACGGCCATGACAGCTTTTTGATCGAATACAACACCATGGCCTCCTATATCAGGGATTGCCTGGGAGATAGGCCTTGACAGGGCCGGGGCTTTGACATAAAATAAAGATACTAAAACATATAGGATATGGGGGGATTTATATGGGGAAGGTATATGAACATGTCACGGATTTAATCGGGGGAACACCCCTGGTCCGTCTTAACCGCATTGTTCCAGAGGGTGGAGAGGTTTACGCCAAACTGGAGTCCTTCAACCCGGGGGGAAGCGTCAAGGACAGGATTGCCCTGGCCATGGTGAAGGCGGCGGAGGAGCAAGGCCTGGTCGACGGGGAGACCACTATCATCGAACCCACCAGCGGCAATACGGGCGTTGGCTTGGCCCTCGTCTGTGCCAGCAAGGGCTATCCTCTGATCCTGACCATGCCGGAGACCATGTCCGTGGAGCGGCGAAACCTTCTGAAGGCCTACGGCGCCCGGCTGGTTCTGACCCCGGGAGCTGAGGGGATGAAGGGAGCCATTCAAAAAGCCGCGGAACTGGCATCTCAAACCCCCGGGGCTTTCATCCCCCAGCAGTTTCAAAATCCCGCCAACCCCAGAATCCACCGGGAAACCACAGCCCGGGAAATCTGGGAAGATACGGAAGGAAGGGTGGACATTTTTGTTGCCGGCGTGGGGACAGGGGGGACCGTTACGGGGGTGGGCTGGGTGCTCAAGGAAATGAAGCCTTCCGTCCGGGTTATCGCCGTGGAACCTGCCGAGTCCCCCGTGCTGTCGGGAGGTTCCCCCGGGCCCCACAAGATCCAGGGCATTGGTGCGGGTTTCATTCCCGAGGTGCTGGATATGGATGTGGTGGATGCTGTCATGAAGGTGACGGAAGCCCAGGCTGCGGAGACTGCCAGAAGCCTGGCCAGGGAAGAGGGGCTGCTGACGGGCATATCTTCCGGGGCTGCGGCCCACGCCGCCCTGCAGACGGCAGGAGCCTTGGAAAACCGGGGGAAACTGGTGGTGGTGGTCCTGCCCGACACGGGGGAGAGGTACCTTTCCACACCTCTTTTTTAATAGAGATACGAGACAAATACCAGGGTGGGAAGGGATGAAGGACGGCAAACAAGACGAGTCAAGTCCTATGAGTACTTGACTCGTTTCTTTTATCTCCTATTATTTTTTTAGATAAAAAGGAATTCTCTGATAAATGTATAAATAGAATAACCGTATATATTCAGTAAAACCGGTCAAAATAATCTAAATTCCTACGGCTAACTCTGATAATGTGTTTTCAAGGCTTGAT